>JBAUGH010000552.1:0-10220 GCA_049679565.1 Acidobacteriaceae bacterium | reverse complement strand
GTTCGGGGGCTTCGGAGGCGGCAGTACCGGCGGCGGCGGAGCCGGGGGCAGTTGGTAAGATCGATTCGATTGCACGAGGGAGACAAGCCGAATGATGCGTCGTGGGTTGTGGATCGCTTTAGCGATCATTGGGGTGATTGTGCTGGCGGGGCTGCTGGTGTTCGGCAGCTACGTGAGCGCGCAGAAGCAGATGGTAGCGAAGCAGGTGGCGATTCAGGCGCAATGGGGGAATGTGCAGGCGGTGCTCGAGCGGCGCGCGGATTTGATTCCCAACCTGGTGGCCACGGTGAAGGGCGCAGCGCAGCATGAGGAGACGGTCTTTGCCGATGTGGATCATGCGCGCGAGGCGCTGCTGGCGGCGCACGATCCGCAGAGCCAGATTAAGGCGAATGGGCAGCTGGACGGAGCGCTGGGACGGCTGCTGGCCGTGGCGGAGAACTATCCGAACCTGAAGGCCAACCAGAACTTCCTGGAATTACAGGATCAGCTGGAGGGCACCGAGAACCGCATCGCGGTGGAACGGCGCCGGTATAACGAGGCGCTGCAGGACTACAACACCTTCATCGGTCAGATCCCGAACAACATCTGGGCCAGGATTGCCGGGTTCAAGCCGGATAACGACTATTTCGAGGCCAGTGCCAACGCGCAGCAGGCGCCGCAGGTGCACTTCTGAGCCAGGCGGGAGATCGCGGCGCCCGTTCCCGGATCAGCCGCTGATGAGAATGCGCAGGTCGCGCAGGTTATTGCCGGTAGGTCCGGTGAGGACGGTGTCGCCCAGAGCGGTGAAGAGCGTGCAGGCGTCGAAACGGTCGAGGGTGGTTTCGGGATCGAAGTTGTAGCTTCGCGCCCGTGCCACCGTGGTGGTGTCGGCGATGGCGCCCGCCGCGGGGCTGTTGCCGTCAATACCGTCGGAGCCGGCACTGAGGACAACCAGAGGCTGGCCTTCATAACGGGCGAGGTCAAATGCGGCCTTCAGCGCGAATTGCTGATTCCGGCCTCCGCAGCCGGGATTCTTCGACAGGTTGACGGTGACTTCTCCGCTGGAGAGAAGGCACAGGCGGGGGTGCTGACCGCGCAGCTCGTGGAATCGGGCGAGAAGATATTGGGCCGCCTTGGCGTAATCCCAGTCGTCGCAGCTGTTGTCGATGACGACCTTATAGCCGAGGGCCTGGGCGGAATCGCGCGCCGCATTCACGAAATCATGATTGGAAAGCAGCGTATCGAACTGCGCGTGTTCGAAGGCGGCGCCGGGTTCGTCGTGATGGGGCAGCGCCGGCGCATGCTTCTGCAGGTGCTCGAAGTAGTCGCGCACGCTGGGCGGGAATTTCTCCGGCAGGTGAAAACGCTCGAGGATCTCAGCGCAATCGGCGAGGGTGGAGTAATCGGGCAGCGTGGGGGACGAAGCGACGGCGGCCAGGTCACGGAGGGGGACGTCGGCGAGGAGGAGGGAGAGCTTTTCGGCGGCGGGAGCGGCCAGAGCGAGACGTCCGCCTTTGACGGCAGAAAAGTACTTGCGGACGGTATTGATTTCGGTGATGGTGGCGCCGCTGGCCACCAGGGTTTCGTGGAAAGCAATCGTGTCGTCGAGAGTGATTTTCGGATCGCGGGGGAGCTCGAGCATCGCTGAGCCTCCGCCGCTGATCAGGAAGAACACGAACGTGTTCTTTTTGGCGTGTTTGAGCAAAGCCAGAGCGGCGCGTGCGGCGGCGAAGGAGTCCTCGTTCGGGAGCGGGTGTCCTCCGGCAAAATAGCGGATGTGACGGTGGCGCTTCAACGGTATTTCCGGGGCCGAGCAGATACCGTGGAGGTGCAGTTTCTCCGGGAGACGGTCGAGCAGGGCGTTGAGCATCGAGAGCCCGGCTTTTCCAAAGGAGATGACGTAGATCTCCTTATACAAATCGAGCGGCTGGGAAAGAGAGGGAAGGCGCGGCGAGGGGTGGCGGACGAGGGTTTTGCCTTCGAAGTGAAGGTGGCGATCGAAGGCCTGAGGGATGTCGCAGGCGGCCAGCGCACGATCAAAGATTTCCCGGGAGATGGAGTGGAGTTCGTCGAGGGTCATTGGCCGCCGAGAGACGGGAAGGAAGCCCGGGCCCAGATGCGTATCGCGTTTCTCACCTCTTCCAATTTACTCCCGGCAGGGGGTGGGGCCGTCGAGCCGGTTGCGCGCGCGGGCGCAAAGAAGTGATCGGCGCCGGCAATCCAGACAAGTTGTTTGGGTGCGGGCGCCCGGGCCACTGCGGCTTCGACGGCAGGAACCGGTCCGTACGGGTCGTGATCCCCGCTGATAAAGAGCTTCGGCTGGGGGCAGTTGCGCAGGAAATCGTATTCGTAATCGCGGCCTTCCGCGTGGGCGGGCAGTCCCAGGGCAACCAGGCCGACGACGCGGGGATCGCCGCAGCAGGCGCGCAGACCGACGTAGCAACCGAACGAGAAGCCGGCAAAGAGAATGGGCCGCTGGAACTCGCGGTCCAGCCAGTCGAGAGCGGCTCGGACATCGTCCTGCTCGCCTTGTCCGTAATCGTGCTGGCCTTCGCTCAGCTCGGTGCCGCGGAAGTTGAAACGCAGGACGGGCAGGCCGAAACTCTGCAGGGCCTTCATAGCATGGTAGACAACTTTGTTGTGCAGGGTGCCCCCGCCGAGAGGATGCGGGTGACAGACCAGAGCGGCGTAAGGCGCGTCGGGCGCGCCTGCATTCAGCAGGGCTTCGAGGCGGCCTGCGGGTCCGCGAAGATCGTCGATGGTGCGAAGGATGGCGGAGCCGGCGTGCAACTGTGGCATCGAGTCTCATTGTACGAAGCCGACGTCCGGTATTCTGGTGCTTCGCTATGAGCCTTGACCCAATTCAGCTGACGCGGCGCCTGGTGGACATCGAATCGATCACGTACAACGAGGGCGCGGTCGGCTCTTTCCTGGCGGAGTTCCTGGCTGGCCGGGGATTCGCGGTGGAGACCATGCTGGTGGAACAGCATGGGGAGAGCCGTTCGACCAGCGAGCGCTTCAACGTGTATGCGTGCGCCCCCGGCCAGACCCCCGATGTGGTGTTCTCGACGCACATGGATACGGTGCCGCCGTTTCTTCCCTCGAGCGAAGACGAGGAGTTTATCTACGGTCGCGGATCCTGCGACGCGAAGGGCATTATCGCCGCGCAAATTGCGGCCGCGGAGCAGCTCCGGGAACAGGGCTTGCGCGCCGGGCTTCTGTTCGTTGTGGGAGAAGAACGGGACTCAGCAGGGGCGAAGACCGCGAATCTCCACCCCCGGGGCAGCCGGTTTTTGATCAATGGCGAGCCGACGGACAACCGCGTGGCCCTGGCGTCGAAGGGCACCCTGCGGGCGGTGATTCGGACGGCCGGGAAGATGGCGCATTCCGCCTATCCCGAACTGGGAGAGAGCGCGACCCACAAGATGGTGGAGGTGCTGCGGCGGATCCTGGAGATCCCGCTGCCCGCGCTGGAGGATGTGGGACCGAGCACGCTGAATATCGGAACCATCAGCGGCGGACACGCGCCGAACGTGATTGCGGATGCGGCCGAGGCGCAGGTTCTGGTGCGGCTGGTGCGTCCGTCGGACGAGATACGGCGGGCGATCGAGCACGCGATTGAAGGCCTGGGCACAGTGGATTTCACGCTGGAGATTCCGTTCAGGAGGCTCCGTGCCGTGGAAGGAGTGCCCACCATGGTGGCGGCGTTTACCACCGACATTCCCTGGCTGGGGAACTGGGGCGAGCCGGTGCTGCTGGGCCCGGGATCGATTCACGTAGCCCACACGCCGCATGAAAAGCTGGCAAAGAAGGAACTTTTTGAGGCCATCGACCTCTACGTCGAGGTCGCCCGAAGGCTGGTGACCCAGGCAGACCGGAACGCGTAGGCTGGGACTATGAGTTTGCCTGAGACCTCCGCGCCCCCGCGGAACCTGCTCGATCGTGCAGCTTCCTCCTATCTGCGTTCGGCCATGCATCAGCCGGTGTACTGGCAGGAGTGGGGCGAAGCGGCCTTTGCCATGGCCGCGCAGGCGGATAAGCCGGTTCTGCTGGACGTGGGTGCGGTATGGTGCCACTGGTGCCACGTGATGGATCGCGAGTCCTACGAGGACGAGAGTCTGGCGCGAACGATCAACGACCACTTTGTGGCCATCAAGGTGGATCGCGATGAGCGGCCTGACGTGGATGCTCGCTATCAGGCGGCGGTGCAGGCGATCAGCGGGCAGGGAGGGTGGCCGCTGACGGCCATTCTGACGCCGGATGGGCGGCCGTTCTTTGCCGGGACCTATTTCCCCCGCGAGGATCGCTACGGGCGTCCTGGATTCGAGAAGGTGCTGCTGACCCTGGCCCATGCGTGGAAATCGCAGCGTGAGGAAGTCCTGGAGTCGGCGGCGAGCGTGATTGCCGCCATCGAGCACGGCGAGACGTTTTCGGCACGCGGCGAAGGACTGTCGCTGGGAATCGTGGACAAGCTGGTGGCCAGCGCACTCGCGCAATTCGATTCGCGCAATGGAGGGTTTGGTTCGCAGCCAAAGTTCCCGCATCCGTCCGCTCTGGATCTGCTGATCGACGTGGCCGCGCGGACGGGCAACGAAGCCGCAAAGGAAGCGGTGACCGTGACCCTGCGCAAGATGGCGCGGGGCGGCGTCTACGACCAGCTGGCGGGTGGATTTCATCGGTATTCCGTGGACGAACGCTGGGTCGTGCCGCACTTCGAGAAGATGCTGTACGACAACGCGGGCCTGTTATCGAATTACGCGCATGCATTTCAGACCTTCGTCGAGCCGGAATTTGCGGCGGTCGCGCGCGACATCCTGCGCTGGATGGACGAATGTCTGAGCGATCGCGAGCGCGGCGGGTTCTACGCCTCCCAGGACGCGGATATTTCTCTCGAGGACGACGGGGACTACTTTACCTGGACGCGCGAAGAAGCGGCGCCGGTTTTGACGGCGGAGGAGCTGCAGGTTGCTGAGCTGTACTACGACATCGGCGAACTCGGCGACATGCACCACAATCCGAAGAAGAACGTGCTGCACCGGAATTTCACGACTGAAGAAGTAGCCCAGCGGGTAAAGCGGGGGAATCCCGAGGTGGAAGAGCTGCTGAGCCGAGCGAAGGGCAAGCTCTCTGCGGCAAGGCTGGAACGGCCGACGCCCTTTGTGGATAAGACCGTCTACACCGGCTGGAATGCGATGGCCGTTACGGCGTATCTGGACGTGGCTCGGGTGCTGGACTGGGAGGCTCCGCGCGCGTTCGCGGTGAAGACGCTGGATCGGATCCTGCGGGAGGGATGGGATCGCGCAGCGGGGCTGGCTCACGTGATTGCCTACGCCGATGGGCAGACCGCGGGCACGCGGGTGGCCGGCGTGCTGGAGGATTATGCGCTGCTGGCCCACGCCTGCGTGGATGCCTGGGAGTCCACGGAAGAGCTGCGGTTCTACCAGGCGGCGATGGAACTGGCCGAGGGGATGGTGCAGCGCTTCCACGACCCGGAGGGAGCCGGATTTTTCGACACGGATCAGGCGGCGGGAGAAAAGCTGGGCGCATTGGCGGCGCGGCGTAAACCCATGCAGGATTCGCCGACGCCGGCGGGGAATCCGATGGCGGCAGCGGCTCTATTGCGGCTGGAGATGCTCAGCGGGAGAGAGGATTTTCGCCGGATTGCGGAGGGGACCCTGGCGGCGTTTGCCGGCGTGATCGAGCACTATGGGCTCTACGGGGGCAGTTACGGGCTGGCTCTCGAGAGGCTGCTGCTGGCGCCGATCCAGGTAGCGGTTATCGGGCGGGGCGCCGAGGCGCGGAAGTGGGCGGCGATTGCGGGCGCGCGGTATGCGGTGAACAAGGCTGTGATTACGCTGTCTGCAGAGCAGGTGCGGCGGGGTGAGCTGCCGCCCGTCCTGCGGGAGACGCTGCCGCATTTGCCGGGGCTGGATCAGGGCAGTGGAGGGGCGATGGCCGTCGTGTGCCGCGGGACGTCGTGCCTGCCGCCGCCGGCCACGGCCGAAGAACTGATCGAGCAGATCAACTCGGCCCTGTGAGGTCGATTCCGCGGGTAACGTCTGCGCGGCGCATGAGGCCCGTTGAAGGGCGCTGGTTCTGCTATGCTTCATGGGATAAATTCGATTGGGAGAAACTGTCATGGCGAGGAGCGTCAATAAAGCGACGTTGATTGGCAACGTGGGCAAGGACCCGGAAGTGAAGCTTTTGCCCAGCGGCTCAGCCGTGGCGAATTTCACCCTGGCCACCTCGGAGCGGTTCAAGGACAAGAGCGGTGAATCCCAGGAGCGGACCGAGTGGCACAACCTGGTCGCGTACCAGAGGCTCGCGGAAATCGTTCGCGATTACGTGAAAAAGGGATCCAAGATCTACGTCGAAGGCCGCATTCAGACGCGGTCGTGGGACGATCAGCAAAGCGGGCAAAAACGCTATCGGACGGAAATCGTGGTCAACGAACTGGTGTTGCTGAGCGGGCGCGGCGAGGGCGAATCGGGCGGATATTCCCGCTCCGGCTCGTCGTTCGATCAGCGGCAGCCCGCAGCCGCCGACGACCTGGTGCAGTCGACCGAGATCACCGACGACGACATTCCTTTCTAGAGCTGTAGTAAGCTTCACATTCCCCCCTGGACGTTACCAGAAATTGCCCGAGGAAGAGGTGTTCCATGAAACTGGTTCAGCCGGTTGCCGGGGTGTTTGCGGCGGTTGCGTGTTTGTTTGCGCCGGCGGCATTCGCGCAGAGTGCCCCTGCTGCTGAGACCGTCGTCCATTGCCCAAATCTCTTTGACAGCGCGGCCGGGAAGATGCTGGGGCCGACAACGGTTTTCATCGCGGGCGATAAATTCGAGAAGATCGAGCCGGGTACGCAAAGCGCCGACGGCGCCACCGTCATCGATCTGACCGGCGCGACCTGCCTGCCGGGGCTGATCGACGATCACGTGCACCTGGACATGGAGTTTGGCAAGAACTCGTACATGGAGGCGGCGCACCTGAATTTTGCCGACGGCGTGCTGCGGTCCACGTTATACGCGCGGCGAACGCTGATGGCGGGCTTCACCACGGTGCGCAACGTTGGCGATTCGGATTACGACACGGTGGCTCTGCGCAACGAGATTGCCGCCGGTTACGTGATCGGACCGCGCATTTTCACCGCCGGTCCGGCGATCAGCACCACCGGCGGACACGCGGATCGTACCAATGGCCTGAGTCTGGACCTGCAGGGCGATCCGGGGCCGCTGCAGTCGATCTTCAACGGGCCCGATGAGGCGGCGAAGGTGGTGCGCCTGCACTACAAGAACGGCGCCGATCTGATTAAGGCGATGCCCTCCGGCGGCGTTATGGATCTGGGAACCAACGGCTCCGGCCCGCAAATGAGCGAGGCAGAGATCAAAGCGCTCGTCGATACCGCACACGACTACGGGATGAAGGTCGCGGTACACGCCCATGGCGCGGAAGCGATTCGGAGATCGGTGATTGCAGGGGTGGATTCGGTGGAGCATGGCACCTTCATGGACGATGAGGACATCCGGCTGATGAAGGAGCATGGGACGTTCTATTGCCCCACGGTATACACGGGGCAGTATGTGGCGGAGCAGGCGAAGAAGGGCATGTATCCGCCCACCGTGGCGGTGAAGGCGCTGGCCGTGGGCCCGCAGATCATGAAGACGGTCGCGCGCGCCTACCAGGGCGGCGTGAAATTCGCCTATGGCACCGACGCCGGCGTTTATCCGCACGGCCAGAACTGGCAGGACTTCATTTACCTGGTGAAGGCGGGGTTGCCTCCGGCCTATACGCTGCAGATGGCGACCATCAATGCTGCGGAGCTTCTGGGGCACGAGGATGAGCTGGGCACCGTAAGCGTGGGCAAGTATGCGGATCTGGTCGCGGTCCCGGGGAATCCCCTGGACGACATCAGCCTGATGAGCAAAGTGAACTTTGTGATGAAGGCGGGCGTGGTCTACAAGCGGGATGGCAGGGAACTGGAGCCGCTGGAAGGCGCGCCGCAGTAGCGGAGGCGCGAACGGCGAGATTCGGGGCGTGGATTGGATGCCCGCTCACGCCCCGGCTGGACAGGAATCCCGTCCGGCAAGGAACAAAGGCGAAAACATTCAACCGGGAAAACCTTCGGATGACTCCGGCGCCTCCTACAGAAGAGGAGGCGTCCTATGGCTGCCATTACCGGAGTTGTTGTTCTGCTGGCTCTTGTCGGCCTCTTCTGGCTGTTTCGGTCCATGGGATCGATGGGCCAACAGCCCAGCGCGCGGGAGCGTTTGAAGCACAGCGCTGAGGATCGGCCCACGCACCCCCCGCGCGCGTCCGGGCTGGATTAGCGCAGGCTCGACCCGGAAGCCCTTGTTACACTTCCGGCAGGGCGGGACGGCTTTTTGAGCCGGCCCGGGAAGATGACGCTGACTCTCTCGGTCGCAATCATTACCAAAGACGAAGAGGCCAACCTCGCGCGAACGCTCGGAAGCGTGCGCTGGGCGGACGAAATCGTCATCGTCGACTGCGGCTCGACCGACCGCACGGCGGAGATTGCCCGAACCTTCGGTGTGAAATTCTTCGTCGAGGCGTGGACCGGGTTCGGAGCGCAGAAGAACGCGGCGATTGCGAAGTGCGCGTCCGACTGGGTGCTGGCGCTCGATGCAGACGAGGAAGTCAGCGCCGCGCTGGGCGGGGAAATCCGGCAGCTGCTGCAAAGTCAGCCTGCCAGCGATGCTTTTATGCTGCCGCGGCGCAATTACTTCCTCGGCCGCTGGATGCGGCATGGGGGATATTTCCCCGATCCCAAGCTCCGGCTGTTCCGGCGAGGCAGCGCGGCCTTCGAGGAGAGAGCGGTGCACGAAACGATGCGCAGCTCTGGCGCGGTGGGGCAAATGCGGGGAGAACTGCTGCACCATGCGTATCCCACACTGGATGGCTACATCGAGCACATGAACCGGTACAGCGCGCTGGGCGCCGGGCAGGCGGTGGAGAGAGGGAAAACCAGCCGCGGGCTGCCGGCATTCCTCTGGAATGTCGGCATCGTTCCGGCGGCGACGTTTGCCTATAACTACGTCGTCCGGCTCGGTTGCCTCGACGGACGCGAAGGGCTGCTGCTGCACCTGTACCACTCGGGCTATGTAAGCTGGAAATATGCGAAGGCGTGGGAGCGCGAACGCGCCCGGCCTGGAAAGTCCCTCTGAGTGCTTGCCCGGAGGATGCCGGCGCTCCTATGCTGGTTCGTTCCCTGGAGTGAACGATGCCCGATCAGCCGAAGAATGACAGTAAGGCGCTGCTGAGCGACCCGATCGACGGCCGCCATCCGTCGGCTGCCGAACAGCGGTGGACAGAGGAAACGCTGCACCCCGCGCTGGAGAAAAGCGGCGAGCATCCTGTGGGCGCCGCGACCGGCGTGAATCGCGATGACGAGGGCAAGGCGCGATTCACCACAATCTCCGGTGTTCCGGTCGAGCGGCTGTATACCGAAGCGGATTTGCCCGAGCCGGAGAGCGATTCCGTCGAGCTTCCGGGGCAGCCACCGTATACGCGCGGGATTCATCCGACCGGCTACCAGGGACGGTTGTGGACGATGCGGCAATTTTCCGGTTTCGCGTCGCCCGAAGAGACCAATCTCCGCTACAAGTATCTGCTGGAAGGGGGAGCGGGCGGTCTTTCGGTGGCCTTCGATCTGCCCACGCTGATGGGGTGCGATTCGGATGATCCGCGCAGCGAAGGCGAAGTTGGCAAATGCGGGGTGGCCATCGATTCGCTCGAAGACATGGAGACGCTGTTTGCCGGTATCCCGCTCGACAGCACTACCGTTTCCATGACGATCAATTCGCCGGCCTGCGTGCTGTGGGCGATGTATCTGGCCGTGGCGGAGAAGCAGGGCGCGGATTGGAAGCAGGTTTCAGGAACCCTGCAGAACGACATCCTGAAGGAATACATCGCCCAGAAGGAATACCTCTATCCGCCCGCGCCTTCGATGCGGCTGGTGGTGGATACGCTGGAGTTTGGCGCGCGCTATACGCCGAAATTCAATCCCATCTCCATTTCCGGATACCACATTCGCGAGGCGGGATCGACGGCCCTTCAGGAACTGGCGTTCACCCTCTATGACGGCATCGAATATGTCGAGTGGGCGCTGCGCCGGGGGCTGGCGGTCGACGATTTCGCGCCGCGGCTGAGCTTCTTTTTTAATGCCCACAACGATTTCTTCGAAGAAATCGCCAAATACCGGGCCGCCCGCAAGACGTGGTATCGAG
>JBAUGH010000551.1:0-4607 GCA_049679565.1 Acidobacteriaceae bacterium | reverse complement strand
GGAACTTCTGTTCGTGACCGGTGGCGCCCGAATCGACATAGCCGGAGCGAATCTCGATGTACGCCTGGTCGCGCAGCTCGGCCAGATAGGCGCGCATGGCGGGCTCCATCTTGGTGTAGCCAAGCTGCTCCTGGATCTGGCTCTGGACGTCTTCGAGGTGGGCGAGGCCGGCCTTCTGGTGGTCGGTGACATCGAGGATGAGCCAGCCCTGTTTGGTGCGGATCGGCTGGGTGAAGCGGCCGGTGGGGAGGTCGAAGGCCGCGTCCTCGAGAACCTTCGCCAGGTCGCCGTGCTTGAATTCTCCCAGCTTGCCGCCGTCGGAGGCGGTGGGCCCGTTGGAGTCGGCTTTAGCCACGGTTGCGAAATCCGCGCCGCCCTTGAGGCGGGCTTCGACGTCATCGGCCTTCTTCTCGGCCTGCGCGACCTGGGCCGCATCGTCGGGATTGGGCGTGGCGATGAGGATTTCGCTGAGTTTGACTTCCTCGGGCCGCTCGAATTCCTGCTGATGCTGCTTGTAGTAATCCTCAATCTCGGAGGGGGCGATCTGGATGTGGCTGCCGACTTCCTGGCTGATCACTTCCGAGCGGATCACGTTCTCGCGAATCTGCTCTTTGAGGTCCTCGAAGGAGACGCCCTGCTGCTCGGCGGCCTTCTGGAGGTCCTCCATGCTGGCGAGGTGGTACTGCTTGCGCATGTCATCGAGGCGCTTGATGACCTCGGTCTCGCCGGTGATTCCCAGTTCCTTGCCCTTGGAAAGCAGCAGCTGGTTGTCGATCAGGGAGCGGAGGAGGTCCTTGCGCTGCTCGAAGAGCTGCTGCTGGGTCCAACCCTGCTGGCGGGCTTCCTGCTCGAGTTCCTGCTCGGCGCGATCGTAGTCGGACTTGCTGATCACCTGGTCGTTGACGTAGGCAACAATGTCCTCCACGATCTGGCCGTGGTAGGGGGACTGCTGTTGTTGCTGGGTCTGGGTATCCATGAAATTCTGCCCGCGGCTCTGAGCGAGGGCGGGAACGACGGTGAGAGCCAGGCCGGCGGCCAGCGTGGCGGAGAGCGGAAGGAAGCGAAGCATCATAGGGATCAACGTCTCAAGGCGCCGCCCGGATCCATTCCAAACCCTCGATGAGGGCTCCTCGTCTCAGTGCGGGCGCTGGTGTCATTGTACCGCCTGCCGTAGGCAAAACTCTGTTGACCCTGACGTTGGGCCAGGCCCGAATCTCGATTGCAGAAGAGGATTTCCGTGGAAAAGCCCGTCCAGGTCCAGGCCTTCGCGGCTCTTGCCGGAGTCACGGTGCGGGCACTGCACCCCTACGACCGCATGGGACTTCTCGAAGCGCAGCGATCCGGCTCCGGCTACCGGCTTTATGGCAGCCGCGAGCTGGAGCGTCTGGAGGTCGCGCGGGGCTGAAGCGGGTCTATGCCGACCGCGGGGCGGCCGCTGTTTCCTGCCTTCGGACCTGCTAAGCTGGACGACCCATGATCCGCAACCGCAGTGTGCCCACCGATATTGTGGTCCCGCACGTCAGCTATCGCGACCTGGAGGAAGCGATCGCGTGGCTGACTCGCGCTTTTGGCTTCGGGGAGCATTTCCGCTACGGCGACCCGATCAGCGGAGCGCAGATGCGCGCGGGCAATGCCTGGATCATGGTCCATCGACTCCCTGCCGCAGGGCGGACGCCGCGGGAGCTCGGCTACGGCACGCAAAGCCTGACTCTTTTCGTCGAAGACGTCGAGGGCCAGTACGAGCGCGCGAAGTCTGCCGGGGCCGCGATTCTGGAGGGGCCGCACGAAACTGTCTATGGCGAGTTCCAGTGCGCGGTGGAAGACCTGGATGGGCACCGCTGGATCCTCTCCCGCCACGCGCGCGACCTGAGCCCGAGCGACTGGGGCGCGACGATCACGAACCCGAACCCGAAGCAAGCCTGAGCCCTGACTATGCCTCGACGTCCACTCATCCTGACGATTTTCGGCTGGTTCCTGATCCTGGGCGGCGCCGCCGGCTTCGTCTACCATTTCCCGATGCACCGGGCCTGGCAGCCGGATGATGCCTGGCCGCTGAGTCTCGAGCTGATCCTGCTGATCGCCGGCGTTTTCATCCTGCTCGGCCACAACTGGGCGCGCTGGCTGGCGGTTGTGTGGATCGGGTTCCACATCGGGCTGAGCTTCTATCACTCACTCGGCGAGGTCGCGGTCCACACGATCATTCTGCTGATCTTTGCGGGGATCCTTTTTCATCCGGCGGCGAATGCCTGGTTCAGGGCGCGGGCGGGCGGCGCAACCGCGGATCCCGCCTGACGCTGGCGTCTGCAACCTGTCCCCTGGAACCCAGCCTCACTTGCAGACGCTGCCCAGGTCTCCGCCCCAGTCGGGATGCGGCGGCAGCGCCCAGTGCTTATCGGCCATTGCGCCTTCCAGCATGTCGGGACCGGGGAGCAGTTTGGGATCGGTGTCGTACTTGTAGAAGGGATCCTTCTCCGCGTCCTGCAGAGACACGAAGGTGAAGCCCTTCTCCTTATAGAGCAGGAGGAGACGGGGCAGCATGCGCGCGTCGAAGGCGCCGATGTGCATCAGCAGCACGTAGGGGATGTCGTGGCCGTACAGAATCTGCGAGAGATTGCGGTAGTAGGTGATGCTCTGCCGCGCCGCTTCCAGATAGCCATGCTCGAGGCCCGCGCCCGCGCGCGGGTCGTGCTTCTCCATGCAGCGGGCGTAGGGCTCGTTCCAGTTGTAGTCGGCAAAGCTCATGGTCACGCCGGCGATCTGGTATCCGTGCTGCGCCAGCCAGACGCGGACGCCCATCTTCTTTTCGATGGTGTCGCCTTCCGCGAGGTAGGGGAAGCGGAGCCAGTGCCAGTCGGCTCCATCCATCTGGAGTTTGAGGAGCGGCTCATTTTTGGCGATGTCGTCTTCGAACTGCTGGGGGGAATGCTGATTGAGGTTCATGTGGGACCAGGTGTGGTTGCCGAGGGGATAGCCGGCCGACCGCCATGCGGCCAGCACCGCGCCGGTGGAGGGATCCTGCTGCACGCGGATGCCGTTGACGAAGCCATAGGTGGGGGGAACGTGGGCGGCCTTGAGCGCGCGGATGACGCGATTCGCGACCTGGAGGCGGGTCTCATGCGGGGGCAGCGGGCCATGGGCGGGCAGGTCGTCGAAGGTGATGGCAATCTGCTGCGCTGCCGCGCCAGCCGCGCATCCCAGCGCAAGCGCAGCCACGCATAACCCACTGGCAAGTACACTCCGACGCACGCGCACGATGAGGCCCTCCCCAGGAACTCTGCAAAGGATACGATGCTGTTCCCCGGCGGCGCGCCGATGGACCTTCATTTTGGCCCTGGGGCTGCGAGCTACGCGGTGTTCTCGACGGCCATGGGCATGTTCCGCAGCCGCTTGCCGGTGGCGGCGAAGATCGCATTCCCCAGCGCGGGAGCCACGGCCACGATGCCGGTCTCGCCTGCGCCTGCGGGGGGCAGATCTTTGCGGTCGATGAGGATGACCTCGACCTCGGGCGGCGTGTCGTGGAAGCGGGGCACGCGGTAATCGGCGAAATCGCCGTTGGTCACTTTTCCATTCGCAAACTGCACGTTCTCGAACAGAGCGCCGCCGATGGCCTGCACCATGGCGCCCATGACCTGGTTGCGCAGGCCGTCGGGATTGATGATGGCGCCGGACTCCCAGGCCTGGACCAGGCGCCGGATGCGCACCTTCCCGGCCGCATCGATCTCGACTTCGGCGCAGGCCGCGGTGTAGCCGCCTTTCTCGGTGCCGCCGGCGATGCCGAATCCGCGCTGCGGGGTGGATTTTTCCCTGCCCCAGGCGAACTTGTCCGCGGCGGCTGTGAACACCGCCCGCAGCCGCTCGTCGGTCAGATTTTTCATTCGGAATTCGAGCGGATCGATTCTCAGCGCGTCGGCCAGCTCATCCATCGCGGTCTCGCGCGCGAAGTGATTCGCGGTCGCCGCCAGGCCCCGGTACGATCCCTGGGCCAGCGGCGGCGCGGGCCACTCGTGATAGCCGGTCACTTTCGGGCTCACGGCGTAGGGCGTTCCCACGCCCGACGGGCCGGAGTTGTAGTTGTGGTGCTCCCAGGCAACGAGGGCTCCATCCTTTTTCGCGCCGGCGCGAATCTCGATCACTCCGGCGGGGCGGAAGTACGCCCAGGTGAACTCCTCTTCGCGGGTCCAGATGAGCTTGACGGGCTTGCCTGCGGCCTTGGCCAGCCGCGCGGCTTCGATGGCGCACTCGCCGGTGTGCTTGCCGCCGTAGCCGCTGCCCATATCCGGCATGAGGACGCGCACCTGGGACTCGGGCAGACGAAACACGCGCACCAGCTCATCCTTTACGCCAAAGGGGCGCTGGGTTCCGGTCCACACGGTCAGCTTGCCGTCCTGCCATTCGGCCACGGCCGCGCGCGGCTCGAGCGGAGCGTGCGCGATATAGGCCACGGTGTAGGACTGCTCCAGCCTGGCGTCGGCCTGGGCCAGGGCGGCGTCCACGTCGGCGCTCTTCTGCGTTCCGTCGTCGCCCGCGCCCTTCTTTAATGCGGTGAACAGGTCGGCGCTCGAAATCTGCGGCGGCACGGTCCATTGCGCCCTGATCGTCAGCAGAGC
>JBAUGH010000550.1:0-11589 GCA_049679565.1 Acidobacteriaceae bacterium | reverse complement strand
GACCCCTCCTGAGAAAAAACGCCGCCACCGCTGGATTTGGGTGGTGGTTCTGCTGGCGTTCGGCCTGCTCTTTTATTGGGTGATCGCTCAGCACCGGAAGAGCCAGGCGGCGGCGGCCCCGGGCGGTCGCCGGGGGATGATCGCCGGGCCGGTCCCGGTGGTGCCGACGACCGCGACCACCGGCGACCTGGGAATCTATCTGGACGCCATCGGGACGGTGACGCCGGTGTACACGGATTACATCACGGCGCAGGTGACGGGGCCGATTGTCGCCGTGCACTACCGGGAAGGCCAGATCGTGAAGAAGGGCGATCCACTGATCGACATCGATCCGCGGCCGTTCCAGGCGACGCTCGAGCAGGCGCAGGGGACGCTGGAGCGGGACCAGAGCCTGCTGGCGGAAGCGC
Source organism: Acidobacteriaceae bacterium (assembly GCA_049679565.1). Classification (GTDB taxonomy): domain Bacteria; phylum Acidobacteriota; class Terriglobia; order Terriglobales; family Acidobacteriaceae; genus Palsa-343. The sequence goes on along the minus strand of JBAUGH010000550.1, from coordinate 11,182 downwards.
AGATGGACCTGGCTCGATATCAGGTGGCGTGGACGAAAAACGCGATTCCGCGGCAGACCCTGGAAGACCAGGAAAAACTGGTGCTGCAGGACCAGGGCGTCGTCAAGAACGATCAGGGAGTGGTGGATTACGACACGGTGCAGCTGGGGTACTGCCATATCACCTCGCCGATCAGGGGGCGAGTGGGGCTGCGGCTGGTGGATCCCGGCAACCTGGTGACGGCAAACGCGACCACCCAGCTGGTGGTGGTGACCGAGGAGCAGCCGATCACTGTGATCTTCACCATCTCGGAAGACAATCTGGCTCAGGTGCTGGCCCAGCTGCGCAAGGGCGCCGCCATGCCGGTGGAGACGTGGGATCGGACGAACTCGACGAAGATCGCGACCGGGCGGCTGACGACGGTGAACAACCTGATCGATACGACCACCGGCACAGTGAAGCTGCGGGCGGAGTTCGCCAACGGGAATGACGCGCTGTTCCCCAACGAATTTGTGAATACCCGGCTGCTGGTGAATACCCTGAAGAGCCAGGTGCTCCTGCCGTCGTCGGCAATCCAGCACAACGGGGATGAGGCCTACGTCTTCCTGCTGGAGAGCCAGCCTCCTAAGGGGAAAAAGGGAGAGAAACCGCCGGCCATGCCGGGCAATGCGGCGTCCTCGCCCGGCGGCCTGAGCCACAACAATCCGGCGAGCGGACAGAACGCGGCGCGAGGCGGAAACGGCGGAGCGCCGGCCGGAGCGAAGATCCTGTACGCGGTGATGCAGGACGTGAAGACCGGCCCCACCGATAACAACATGACGGTGGTGGAAGGAATCAAGCCCGGGCAGATGGTGGCGAACAGCAGCTTCGACAAGCTGCAGAACGGCTCGGAAGTCTACCTGTCGAAGCAGCAGATTCCGACAACCGGCACCGGCATTGCCGGGGAGGACAACGCTCCGTGAGTCCCAGCCGCCCGTTTATTCTGCGGCCGGTCGCGACGTCGCTGCTGATGGCCGCGATCCTGCTGGTGGGGATTGTGGCGTTCACCCAGCTGCCGGTTTCGGCGCTGCCGGAAGTGGATTACCCCACCATCCAGGTGCTGACGTTTTACCCGGGCGCCAGCCCGGATGTGACGGCGACGACCATCACCGCTCCGCTGGAGCGGCAGTTCGGCGAGATGCAGGGGCTGAGCCAGATGACGTCGACCAGCGCGGGCGGCGTCTCGGTGATCGTGCTGCAGTTCGACCTGGCGATGTCGATTGACGTGGCCGAGGAGGAAGTGCAGGAGGCGATCAACGGCGGGGGCTCGTTCCTGCCATCGGATCTGCCGTCGCCCCCGGTTTACAACAAGACCAATCCTGCGGACGCCCCGGTTCTGACCCTGGCCATCACCTCGGACACGATCCCGCTGCCCCAGGTGGAAGACATGGTGGACACGCGGCTGGCGCCGAAAATTGCGCAGATCGCGGGAGTGGGGCTGGTAAGCATCAGCGGCGGGCAGAAGCCGGCGGTGCGGATCCAGGCCAACCCGGTCAAGCTGGCGTCGTACGGGCTGAACCTGGAGGATCTCCGGACAGCGCTGACCTCGGCGAGCGCCAACGCGGCCAAGGGGAACTTCGACGGGCCGCGCCAGGACTGGCAGATCGACTCCAACGATCAGATCACCGAGGCGAATGAGTACAAGGACGTAGTAGTCGCGTACAGCAACGGGGCGCCGGTGTTCGTCAAGGACGTCGCCAACGTGATCAACGGCGTCGAGAACACCAAGCAGGCGGCGTGGATGGATCAGACGCCGGCCATCATCCTGAATATCCAGCGGCAGCCGGGCGCGAACACCATCACCGTCGTCAAGAGCATTCAGAAGATCATGCCGCAGCTGGAGGCGAACCTGCCGGCGTCGATCCGGGTGACGACCCTGACCGATATGACCACCAGCATCCAGGCGTCGGTCGACGATGTCGAGTTCGAGCTGATGCTGACCATCGGCCTGGTGGTGCTGGTCATCTTCCTGTTCCTGCGCAGCCTGTACGCGACCATCATTCCCAGCGTCGCGGTGCCGCTGTCCCTCGTCGGAACGTTCGCGGCGATGTACATGCTGGGGTATTCGCTGGACAATCTGTCGCTGATGGCGCTGACCATCTCCACCGGATTCGTGGTGGACGATGCGATCGTGATGATCGAGAACATCTCCCGCTTCCTCGAAGAGGGGATGTCGCCGATGGAAGCCGCGCTGACCGGAGCCGAACAGATCGGCTTCACCATCATCTCGCTGACGGTTTCGCTGATCGCAGTGCTCATCCCGCTGCTGTTCATGGGCGACGTGGTGGGGAGGCTGTTCCGTGAGTTTGCGGTGACCCTGGCAGTGACCATCGTGATTTCGGCGGTCGTGTCGCTCACCCTGACGCCGATGATGTGCTCGCGCATCCTGCGCCACGATCCGGAATCGCAGCAGACCCGCTTCTACCGCTGGTCGGAGCACATCTTCAACCGCATGATCGATTTCTACGGGCGCACCCTGCGCGTAGTGCTGCGCTATCAGGGCATTACCCTGCTGGTGGCGCTGGGGACGCTGGTGCTGACCGTGTTTCTCTACATCGTGATCCCCAAGGGATTTTTTCCGGTGCAGGACACCGGTGTGATCCAGGCGATTTCCCAGGCGCCGCAGGATATTTCCTTCGAGGCGATGGAGGGAAAGCAGAAGGAGATTGCGCGCATCATCCTGCAGGATCCGGCGGTGGAGAGCCTTTCATCGTTCATCGGGGTGGACGGCATCAACACCACGCTCAACAGCGGGCGCATCTCGATCAACCTGAAGCCGCTGGATGAGCGTTCGCCGAGCTACATCAGCGCGTCGAATGTCATCCGCCGGCTGCAGAACAGCCTGGCGAATGTGCCGGGAATTCACCTCTACATGCAGCCGGTGCAGGACATCACGGTGGACGACCGGGTGAGCCGCACCCAGTACCAGTACACCCTCGAAGATCCGAACACCGCCGAGCTGAACCAGTGGACCAGCCGGTTTATCGCGCAGCTGGACAAACTGCCGGAGCTCGAGGATGTGGCCACGGATCAGCAGACGGACGGGCGGGCGGTGTCGCTGACCATCGACCGGGCTACGGCATCCCGGCTGGGGATTGCGCCGACCACGGTCGACAACACGCTGTACGACGCTTACGGGCAGAGGCTGATCAGCACCCTCTACACGCAGCTGAACCAGTACCACGTGGTGCTGGAAACCGCGCCCCAGTGGCAGCAGAATCCGAAGAACCTGGGGGACCTGTACATCCAGAGCAGCGCGTCGTCGGGGGCCGCGGGCGCGGGAGCGGTGACCTCATTCTCCTCCTCGGCGTCGGCTTCGGCAGGCTCGAACGCGCTGACTACGGGGGTGAAGTACACGCCCGGCTCGAACGCGCTGACCTCTCCCGAGGGTGTGCTGCAGCCGACCACGAGCACGGGCGGTTCCTCGGTGAGCGGAGGCATTTCGGCCGGGACAACGCCCAACACCACCACCACCTCGACCGGAGCCGGCTCGGTTCCGCTGGCCGCGTTCACGACCGAGTCGATCGTGCCCGAGGCGTTGTCGATCGACCACCAGGGGCAGTTCCCGGCGGTGACGATTTCCTTCAACCTGGCGCCCAACGCCTCGCTGGGGACGGCCATCTCGGACATCGACAAGGCGGCGGACAATCTGCACTTCCCGGCCAGCATCCAGGCAGGGTTCCAGGGAACGGCGGCGTCGTTCAAGAACTCGCTTTCCAACGAAGCGCTCCTGATTCTGGCGGCCCTGGTGACGGTGTACATCGTGCTGGGGGTCCTCTACGAGAGCTTCATCCACCCGGTTACGATTCTGTCCACGCTCCCGTCGGCGGGTGTGGGCGCTCTGCTGGCCCTGATGATCTTCCACCAGGACCTGAGCGTGGTGGCGATCATCGGGATCATCCTGCTCATCGGAATCGTGAAGAAGAACGGCATCATGATCGTGGACTTCGCGCTGGAGGCGGAGCGCGAACATGGGAAGGATTCGACCGAAGCCATTTTCGAAGCCAGCCTGCTGCGCTTCCGTCCCATCATGATGACGACCATGGCGGCTCTGCTGGGCGGGCTGCCGCTGGCGCTGGGCCGCGGCCTGGGATCGGAACTGCGGCGGCCGCTGGGCATCGCCATGGTGGGCGGACTGCTGCTCAGCCAGATCCTCACCCTCTACACCACGCCGGTGATCTACATCTTCTTCGACCGGATTGCGCAGAGGATTTCCGGGCGCAGGCCTTCGGCACCGGCCGGTGAGCGCGCCGGCGACCGGATGCCGTCGCCCGAGGAGACGCAGTCGTGAGTTTCTCCTGGACGTTCATCCGCCGCCCGGTGGGGACCACCCTGCTGACCATCGCCGTGGCCATCGCCGGGGCGATTGGCTTCATGGTGCTGCCGGTGGCGCCGCTGCCGCAGGTGGATTTTCCCACCATCAACGTAAGCGCCAGCCTGCCCGGCGCGAGCGCCGACATCATGGCGGCTTCGGTGGCGACGCCGCTGGAACGGCAGCTGGGGCACATCGCCGGCGTCACGGAGATGACCTCGTCGAGCAGCCTGGGGAGCACCCGCATCACCCTGCAGTTCGAGCTCAGCCGGAATATCGACGGCGCGGCGCGGGACGTGCAGGCAGCCATCAACGCGGCGAGCACCTATTTGCCGGCGAATCTGCCATCGAGGCCCCACTACAACAAGTCCAACCCGGCCGATGCGCCGATCATGATCCTCGGGCTGACCTCGAAAAAATATGACGTCACCAGGGTCTACGACCTGGCCTCGACCATCCTCGAACAGAGGCTCTCGCAGATCAACGGCGTCGGGCAGGTGTTCGTCGGAGGAGGCGCGACACCGTCGGTGCGCGTGGAAGTCGATCCCACCAAGCTGGAAAGTTACGGGCTGACCCTGGGCAGCATTCAGTCGGTCCTGAGCCTGCAGAACTCGCATTCGCCGCGCGGACAGCTCTCGAACGGAGCCATCACCGCGGACATCATCACCAACGATCAGATTTCCGAGGCGAAGGATTACGCCCCGCTGGTGGTGGGCTACCACGACGGCGCCGCCGTCCGGCTGGAAGATGTGGCGGGCGTCTACAACTCGACGCAGAACATTCGCACGGCAGGGTACATGGATGGGACCCACGCGGTGTTCTGCATCATCTTCCGCCAGCCTGGCGCCAACATCATCCAGACGGTGGATAACATCAACGCGTCGCTGCCCGGCCTGATCGCGGTGCTCCCCCAGGGCATTAACGTGACCACCGTGCTCGACCGCACCACCACCATCCGCGCCTCGGTGGAAACGGTGGAGAAAACTCTGATCGGCTCGATCGTGCTGGTCGTGCTGGTGGTTTTCATCTTCCTGCGCAGTCCGCGGGCCACCCTGATCCCCAGTGTCGCGGTCCCCGTCTCCCTCATCGGCACGTTCGCGGTGATGTACCTGCTCGGCTACAGCCTGGACAATCTCTCGCTCATGGCGCTGACCATCGCCACCGGCTTTGTCGTGGACGATGCCATCGTGGTCATGGAAAACATCACCCGTCACCTCGAGAGCGGGATGCCGGCGTTCAATGCGGCGCTGGTGGGGGCGCGGGAGATCGGATTCACGGTGTTCTCGATCAGCATGTCGCTGATTGCCGTCTTCATTCCCATCCTCATGATGGGCGGCATTATCGGACGCCTGTTCCGGGAGTTTGCCGTAACCCTCTCGGTGGCGATTCTGGTGTCCATGGTGGTCTCCCTCACCACCACGCCGGCGATGTGCGCCCACCTGCTGAAGCATCGGGAGGCGGGCGAGAAACACAACATTTTCTACCGGACAAGCGAGAGCTTTTTCAACGGCATGCTGGCGATTTACCGCAGCTCGCTGCGCTGGGCGCTGGACAATCCGGTGCTGATCCTGATCGTGCTGGCGCTGACGATTGCCCTGAATCTGGTGGTCATCGTAAGGATTCCGAAAGGGTTCTTCCCGCAGCAGGATACCGGCGCGATCGTGGGCGGGGTGCAGGGGCCGCAGGATGCCTCCTTTGCGTTCATGAACTACTCCATCCAGCAGCTGGTGAAGGTCATCCAGGCGAATCCCGCGATTGCTCACGTCAACGCCTACACCGGCGGCAACGGCTCGAGCAACGGGGGCTTCATCTACATCGCGCTCAAGCCCCTGGGCAAAGGGCCAGGTCACCGGCAGGCGAGCGCCATGGAGGTGATCAATGAGCTGCGGACGAAGATGAACCGGCTGCCGGTGGCGTCGGCCTTCCTCCAGCCGGTGCAGGACCTGCGCATCGGGGGACGGTCGAGCAACGCGCTCTACCAGTACACCGTCCAGTCCGACGATATCCCGGATCTGGCCAAATGGGGACCGATCCTGATGGAGAACATGGCGAAGCTGCCCGGGCTGCAGGACGTGAATACGGATCAGCAGAACGGGGGCCTCGAGGAAATGCTGGACTACGACCGGGTGACCGCGGCCCGCCTGGGGCAGACCCCGCAAACCCTGGACTCGGCGCTTTACAGCGCATTCGGCCAACAGGAAGTGTCCGTCATTTATACCCAGTTGAACCAGTACTACGTGGTCATGGAAGTGGCCCCGCAGTACTGGCAGTCGCCGGAAGGGCTCAAAGACATCTGGTTGGCGCCGGGCGGGACGAGCGGGACGACCCCGGGGATCAACCGGATTGCGCCGCTGGGCACAGTGGTGACGGCGCACACCGCAACCACGCCCCTTCAGGTGAACCACACCGGACTGTTCCCGTCGGTGACCGTATCGTTCAACCTGGCAGCCGGGATGTCGCTGAGCGACGCGACCCGGGAAGTGAGCCAGATGGAGACCCGTCTGGGCATGCCGTCGACCGTTCACGGATTTTTTGCCGGGACGGCCCAGGCCTATCAGGACTCCCTGTCGTCGGAGAAATACCTGGTGATTACGGCGGTGCTCGCGGTGTACATCGTGCTCGGCATCCTGTACGAGAGCCTGATGCACCCGTTCACCATTCTGTCGACGCTGCCCTCGGCCAGCATTGGGGCGATGCTGGCGCTGATGATTTTCAATCTCGACCTGAATGTGATTTCCATCATCGGGATCATTCTGCTGATCGGGATCGTGAAGAAGAACGCGATCATGATGATCGATTTTGCGCTGATGGCGGAGCGGGAAGAGCAGAAGAGCACCTATGACGCAATTTTCGAGGCGTGCATGCTGCGCTTCCGGCCGATCATGATGACCACCATGGCGGCCATCTGCGGGGCTTTGCCGCTGGCGTTTGGGACGGGCACGGGGTCGGAGCTGCGGCGGCCGCTGGGGGTCACGATCGTGGGCGGCCTGCTCATGAGTCAGCTCATCACGCTCTACACCACTCCGGTGGTTTACCTGTCGCTGGACCGTCTGCGCCTGAAGGTGCTGGGCAGAACCCGCGACACATTCCGGCCGGGGATCGAAGGAGCAACATCGTGAGCAGGATTTGGCAAAGACCGATTGCAGAGCGGACGAGACGAGCCGCCGCCGCCGCTGCGGGAGCGGCGATGATGCTGGCGCTGGCCGGCTGCAATGTCGGACCCAGGTATCATCCGCCCGCGCCGCCCCCCGTCACCGCTGCAAACTATAAGGAATCGAGCGTCAATTTCCAGAATCAGCCGGGCTGGAAAGTGGCCAGCCCCCAGGCCGCAATGCTCAAGGGCAACTGGTGGGAGGTCTTCCAGGAGCCGGAGCTGAACACCCTGGAAGACCAGCTGAACATCAACAACTTCACCATCAAGCAGTATTTCAGCCAGTACATGGAAGCCCGCGCGCTGATCGCCGAAGCGCGCTCGCAGTACTGGCCGACCATCACCCTCGGTCCGTCGTGGAGCCGGGCCAGGACGTCCGCCAATCAGCAGGTGTCGTCGACGGCGACAACCGGGCACACATACTCGCTGTGGCAGGTTCCGGTGGATGTGTCGTGGGCGCCGGATTTGTGGGGAAAGATCCGCAACGAGGTCCACGAGGCGGAATACGCGTCGCAGGTCAGCGCGGCGGATCTGGAAAACGAGAAGCTGACCGAGCAGGCGTCGCTGGCGGAGTACTACTTTGAAATCCGCGGCCAGGACATGCTGCAGCAGATTCTGAACCAGACCGTGGCGGCGGATCAGAAGGCGCTGGACGCCCAGCAGGGCGCGTACGATGCGGGTACCGGGGACTACATCACGGTGGTCGAGGCGCGGGCGACGCTGGCCTCCGCTCGGTCGGCGGCTACGAACGTTGGCCTGGCTCGGGCGCAGTACGAACACGCAATCGCAGTTCTTCTGGGGAAGGTAGCGACGGATTTTTCGATTCCGGTGAAGCCCATGACCTATGCGCCGCCGCCGATTCCAACCGGGCTGCCATCGCAGCTGCTGGAGCGGCGGCCGGATGTGGCCGCGGCCGAGCGCACCCTGGCCGAGGCCAACGCGACCATCGGCATCGGCTACGGTGCCTTCTTCCCCCAGGTCAATATTTCCGCCAGCGGAGGATATGAGAGCGCGACGTTCAAGCATCTGTTCGACTGGCCCAGCCGCATCTGGTCGATCGGGCCTTCGGCATCGCAGGTGATCTTCGACGGCGGCCTCTATCGCGCCGAGCTCCACCAGTACGAGGCGACCTACAACGCGGACCTGGCCAGCTACCGGCAAACGTCGCTGGTCGCGTTCCAGCAGGTGGAGGATGCTCTGGCCGGGACCCGGATCTACTCGCAGCAGATTCTCCAGCAGCAGGATGCGGTGAAGGCGGCCCAGGAATTCCTCGACCTGGAAATGCAGCGGTACAACACCGGCGTCGATCCCTATGTCGACGTGGTGACGGCACAGACGACGCTGCTGGGCGATCAGCAGGGCCTGAACTCCCTGCAGGTTTCGCAGATGATCGCCGCGGTCGAGCTGGTGCAGGCGCTGGGCGGAGGCTGGGACATCTCCCAGCTGCCGTCGGCGAAGCAGACCGGCGAGAAAGTGCCCGGCAGCGCGTATACGATGCAGCAATAAGACGGCGGCCGAGCCTTGCCGGAGCCGGGAGGCCCGCGCTCCATCGGCGATGAGCGCCCGCGCCCGTTGCGCAAGGCCGTAACGGCGTAACCATCGCGGCGGCGGAATCCGGTACAACAGTCATGCCGTCAGGCTCTCCCCATGCCGACCCGGGCGGCGCTCCCCGCGGAGAGGGCGCGGCGAACCGCTTGATCACGATGGAGTTTTCCTCAGGACAGCGGGTGCATCCCCTTCGTCCCCAGGATGCAGGCGCGGGAGTGCGGGAGCGAAGCCGACCGGATTTGGTGCGGGCGAAGCGGTTACGGTAATGCAAAATTCTGCTCACCAAAGAGTCGCCGACGGAGCGCCAAAACCCCACAACATCAATGTTATAAAGGGCATCAACTCAACGGTGGAGGCGTCTCCAGCGCATGCTGCCTTACTTGTCCGTGATCATTCCGGTTCGCAACGAACGACAATTGCTGCCGGCTCTGATCGACCGGCTGCTGGATCAGAACTACCCCCCGGAGCTCTTTGAAATCCTGGTCGTGGACGGGTGCTCCACCGACGGAACCGGAGACCTGATCGCGCGGCGCTACAGCAAGCGCAAGGTGCGGGTGCGGGTGATCGACAACCCGAAGAAGCGCGCGTCAGCGGGTCGGAATCTTGGCATTCGAGCAGCCGCGGGCGACGCGCTTATATTCCTCTCCGCACGCTGCGAGATTCCCTCGAAGGAACTGCTGGCCTGGACGGCGGAAGCCCTGGAGATGGTCCCGGAGGCGGGCTGCCTGTGCCAGCCGTCCCCCTTGCTGGCCCAGCCCGGCACGCGCACCGGCGAAGCGATTGCGCGAACATGGACAAGCTGGCTGGGACGGCGCGTGGATCTGCCCGGTCTGGCGGGTTTTGTGGATACCCCCACCGGAGCCATGACCTACCGCCGCGGCGTGTTCGAAAAGGTTGGATTCTTCGACGAGAGCTTCGATGCCTGCGAGGACGAGGACTTCAACATTCGCGTGTGGAAGTCGGTCATCCAGGGTTATTGCGATCCCCGCCTGGCGGTGTACGACCGTCCGCGCAGCACGGTGTGGGCCTTCTGGCGGCAGATGATTCGCCATGGCCGGGGCACCAGCCGGCTGATGCGGAAGCATCCGCGCCAGGCGCATGTGGCGCAGATTGCACCCCTGACCCTCGTGCTGGCGATCCTGCTGGGCCTGCTCGCGTGGTCGCAGCTGCCGCTGGCGGCGGCGCTGGCCATAACCCTGCCCCTGGTGCTGTTTCCCGCAGCCGTCTTTGTTGCGACGGTGCAACTGGGGACGCGCTATGGCCTGAGAACCGCCTGCAAGGCGCCGTGGATCTTTGCCGCAATCTACGCCGGGCAGGGAATCGGGCTCTTCCTGGAATACGCGTTCCCGGGCGCGGACGCTCCCCTGCCGGTGGCCGGTTCTCTCCGCGAAGCCAAGCCGCTGGTGGAAGCGGTGCGCAAGCCCGGCCACGCGGCCTAGCGGCGGAATCTTCACTCCACCCGGCCGAACCAACCGGCAGCATCCGGTGCCGGCAGCGGTTCCTGCGGGTAGACTGGCCACGTGGTTCGACAGTATCGCGGCCGTATCGCCCCTTCTCCCACAGGATTGCTGCATCTCGGCCACGCCCGCACCTTCTGGACGGCGTACACCCGGGCGCGCCCCTCAGGACGCCTGATCCTGCGCAACGAAGACCTCGATCCGCAGCGGTCCAGGCCGGAATATGTCGCGGCCATGATCGAAGACCTCCACTGGCTGGGCATCGAGTGGGACGAGGGGCCGGACGTCGGCGGTACCTGTGAGCCCTACTCCCAGAGCGAGCGGCGGGAGATGTATCTGTGGACGTGGCGGCGGCTGCTCGAACTGGGCTTCCTCTACCCATGCACCTGCTCGCGGAAGGAGCTGCAGGGAATCGCGCAGGCTCCCCATGATGTCGATCCAAACGCCTGGCAGCGGCTGACCCGGGTGAAATTCGAGCGCGATGAAGGCCCGATGTATCCCGGAACCTGCCGTCCGCGCGGCGATGCGCGAGAGCTGGCGGAGCGGTATCGAACTCCGGCCGGCGTGAACTGGCGCTTTCGCGTACCCGATGGGCGGGCGGTGGAGTTCGACGACGAGCATTTCGGACCGCAGCGGTTCGTTGCCGGCGAGGACTTCGGCGATTTTCCCGTCTGGCGGCGCGACGATGTTCCCGCC
>JBAUGH010000549.1:0-6743 GCA_049679565.1 Acidobacteriaceae bacterium | reverse complement strand
CTTCTTGGTCTCGATGTAATTGCGTGAGCCGCTGCCTTCGATCATGTAGCTGGCCAGCGTGAAGGGCGCGCCGCAGAAGCCGATCATGCCGAGACGGTCGTGGAAATGGGCGACGACTTTCTGGATCGCTTCGCCGACGTAGGCCAGTTCGGAGGCGCGGGTGGTCACGAGGGCCTCAATGTCGCCGGCGGTGCGTAACGGCCGGTGAATCACCGGGCCCTCACCGGCCTGGAATTCAAACTCGAGGCCCATGCACTCAAGCGGCAGTAACAGGTCGGCAAAGATGATGGCGGCATCCACGTCCAGTTTTTCCGCTGCGGTGATCGTGACTTCCGCCGCAAGCTCGGGCCGCTTGCAGATCTCCAGCAGCGAGTGGTGGCGTCGGATCTCCATGTACTCGCGCATGTAGCGGCCCGCCTGGCGGAGGAACCACACCGGCGTGCGGTCGACAGGCTGCCGCAGACAGGCACGGACGAAGCGGTGCGACGGGAGATCGAGTGAAGGCGAAACCATGAGGGCTAAGGAAAAAGGTAGCAGGAAAGCGAGAGTAGCGGGAATCACGGACCCTGAGGGGCGCGGCCGGAACCTGCGGATCCAGAGTTCCGGGAACGCACGGATGAGCCGTGATCCCGCGGGGCGATCAGGATTTGCGGCTGGATTTCTTTGCCGAGGATTTCTTGCCGGAGCTTTTCTTTGCAGCTGACTTCTTCTTCGGAACTTTACCGCCGGCCTTGCGAGCCTCGGAAAGACCGATGGCGATGGCCTGTTTGCGGCTCGTGACCTTCTTGCCGCTGCGGCCGCTCTTCAGGGTGCCGCTGTTCTTCTCGCGCATGGCTCGCTCAACTTTTTCGCCGGCTTTAGCGCCGTACTTCCTGGACTTTTTCTTTGTTGCCATAGGAACGTTCTCCCTTCTCGTGTATTGGGAAGCGGGCCGGGATGGGTAGGTTGCGCGAAGAAATTCGCGCGTTAGTCGGAAATCGCTACACCAGAGCAGCGTCTTTGGCCGGCAGGATGTCTTCGGCGTCGACCCACTGGGTGGGGTAGTCGCCGGTATAGCAGGCCACGCAGTAACGATTCCCCTCGCCGCCATCGCAGGCTTTCTGTAACCCTTCGAGTGACAAATACGCGAGCGAGTCGGCCTCGATGAACTGGCGGATCTCCTCGACCGAGTTATTAGCGGCGATCAGTTCCGACTTGCGCGGCGTATCGACGCCGTAGAAGCACGGCGAAATCGTCGGTGGGCAGCTGATGCGCAGATGCACTTCACGCGCGCCCGCCTGGCGCACCATGCGCACGATCTTGCGGCTGGTGGTGCCGCGGATGATGGAGTCGTCGATGAGGATGATGCGGCGGCCCTCCAGTAGATTGCGCACCGGGTTGAGCTTGAGCTTCACGCCGAAGTCGCGCACGCGCTGCTCCGGCTCGATGAAGGTGCGGCCCACATAGTGGTTGCGGATCAAACCAAAGCGAAACGGGATGCCGCTCTCGGCCGCGTATCCAATCGCAGCCGTCACGCCGGAGTCGGGAACAGGCACGACCAGATCGGCGTCCACATGCGACTCGCGCGCGAGCTGCCGTCCCATCTCCTCGCGGCTCTCCTGCACCCAGCGGTTGAAGATTTTGCTGTCGGGGCGCGCGAAGTAGACGTGCTCGAAGATGCAGCTGGTCTGGTTGGGCGGCGCGTACTGGCGCGAGGTGACCCCATCGGCGCTGACCATCACCAGCTCGCCGGGCAGCACGTCGCGTTCGAATTTGGCGCGCAGCAGATCGAAGGCACAGGTCTCGGAAGCGAAGACGATGGTGTCCGGGCCGCCGGGATTCGTGATGCGGCCCATGGAGAGCGGGCGGAAACCGTGGGGATCGCGCGCGGCAAAGATGCGGTCGCGGGTCATCATCACGATCGAAAAGGCGCCGTCCACCTGGCGGAGCGAGTCGGCGATGGCGTCGACGAGTGTGGTGCCCTGGGAGTGCGCGATGAGCTGGACGATGATCTCGGAGTCGGAGGTGGTCTGGAAGAACGCGCCTTTGCGCTCGAGGTGCACGCGCAGATTGCCAAGGTTGACCAGGTTGCCGTTGTGGGCGATCGCAATGAGGCCCTTGGTGGACTCAACCCGAATCGGCTGCGCGTTGAGCAGCGCCGAATCGCCGGTAGTCGAATAGCGCGTGTGGCCGATGGCCATGTCGCCCCGGAGGCGCGCGAGGACGTCATCGGTGAAGATTTCGGAGACCAGCCCCATGCCCTTGATGTTGGACAGGTGCGTGCCGTCGGCGGTGGCGATGCCGGCCGATTCCTGTCCGCGGTGCTGCAGGGCGTAGAGGGCGAGGTAGGCCTGGCGAGAAGCGTCAGGATGGCCGTGGATGGCGACTACGCCGCAGTGTTCTTTCAGCTTCGGGTCGTCAGCGGCTAAAGCTGTGCTCCGCGCACGGCGGGACGCGCCTTCGGCGCACTCTCCTGCGACAGCCGGCTTCGTCTGGCCGGGCAGCCCTTCGATGAGAAGACGCGTGGATTGCATCAGGCAGTCACCTCAGCGGAAAGCTGGCATTCGAGAGCCTTCTCGAAGGATCGATGCAATTCGTCGATCGTCGCCTGAACGACAGCCCCGTCTGAATTTGCAATCGTCAGATGATCGCCCTCTGTTTCGCCGATCTTGTTCGCCCAGAGGCCGAGAAATTCGGCGATGGATTTTACTTTCTGCTCGTCAGCTGCGCGGTAAGTAATGACGACTTCTGTGGGAAATTCCTCGAAGAGCGCATTGGCGGTGGTGGCTCCCATGTACCCAATCGTCGCACCAATGCTCTTTGCGAGGCACATTTGCGCAAGCGCCACGGCTAACCCGCCGTCAGACACGTCTTTGGCAGCCGTGATTGCTCCTTCTCGCGCCAGAGTTGCGAGGCCCGTGTGCAGCCTCGCTTCACCTTCGAGCGGTAACCGAGGGGGCGTACCCCATGAGGCGCCAAGAATGTATTTCGCAAATTCGGACGATCCGAGCTGGCGCAACGAGTTTTCGCGCCATAACGCAACGACTCGAGTGGCGTCTTCGTCGCTCTCCACTTTGCCGTATGGCGAAGGCTCGACGGGCTGCAGGATAGCCACAATCTCCTTCTGCCGCTGGAAACTTGCCGGCACCGCCTTCGTTACATCCTCCAGAATCCCCACCACTCCCACCACCGGCGTGGGGTAAATCCCTTCGCCTTTCGTCTCGTTATAAAGAGAAACATTCCCGCCGGTGATCGGCGTGCCCAACGCGGTGCAAGCTTCCGCGATCCCATCGATGGCCGCCGAGAGCTGCGCCATAATCTCCGGCTTCTCCGGATTCCCAAAGTTCAGGCAATTCGTTGCCGCGACTGGAGTCGCACCAGTGCAGGCGACTTTGCGCGCCGCTTCGGCGACCGCATGCATCGCGCCGAGCTTCGGGTCGAGGTAGCACCAGCGTCCGTTGCCCGCCAACGCCAAGGCGAGGCCGCGCTCATGTCCCGGTGTGCCCGTCCCCTTGATGCGCATCACGCCGGCTTCCCCGCCAGGTCCCTGGACGGTATTCGTCTGCACCATGGAGTCGTACTGCTCGAACACCCAGCGCTTGGAGCAGATGTTCGGCGAGGCCAGCAGCCTTTTGAGATCCGCGGTGTAGTCGCGCGGTTTCTTCAGTTCTTCGAGGATGTGCGGCGGCGGATCGAGCGGGACTTTGATCTGATCCGGCCTGGCCCACGTTCCAACCGGCCGGTTATACAAAGGGCACTCGTCGGTGAGCGACTGGTTCGGAATATCGGCCATCACTTCGCCGTGATGCAGGATGCGCAGCCTCGGCTCCTCGATCACTTCGCCGACGATCACGCCTTCCAGTCCCCACTTCTCGAAAACGCTCAGCACTTCCTGCGCGCGAGCCTTTTCCGCGACGAGGAGCATCCGCTCCTGCGATTCCGAGAGCATCATTTCGTACGCCGTCATATGCGTCTCGCGCTGGGGGATGTGGTCGAGGTTCATCTCGATGCCTACCCCTCCACGCGCGCCCATCTCGCAACTGGAGCTGGTGAGCCCTGCGGCCCCCATGTCCTGAATGCCGACCACCGCGCCGGTCTTCATGGCTTCGAGACAGGCTTCGAGGAGCAGCTTCTCCATGAAGGGGTCGCCCACCTGGACGTTGGGGCGCTTCTGTTCCGACCCTTCTTTGAACTCCTCCGACGCCATCGTCGCGCCGTGGATCCCGTCGCGCCCGGTGCGCGCACCTACGTAGATCACCGGGTTCCCGATGCCCGTAGCCTTGGCGTAGAAAATCTCGTCGCGCCGCACCAAACCCAGAGCAAAGGCGTTGACCAGAGGATTGCCGCTGTAGCAGGGCTCGAATTTCGTTTCCCCGCCAAGGTTGGGCACGCCGAAGCAGTTGCCGTAGCCGGCGATGCCGTGCACCACTCCTTCCACAATGGACTGGTTCTTGTGGGCCAGCGCTTCCGGAGTATCCGGGCCTGGCGTGAGCGGGCCGAAGCGCAGCGAGTCCATGACGGCCAGCGGCCGCGCGCCCATGGTGAAGATGTCGCGCAGGATGCCGCCCACCCCGGTGGCCGCTCCCTGATACGGCTCGATGTAGCTGGGGTGGTTGTGCGATTCGATCTTGAAGGCGCAGGCCCAGCCGTCGCCCACGTCGATGATGCCGGCGTTCTCGCCAGGGCCCTGGACGACGCGGTCGCTCTTCGTCGGCAGGCGGCGAAGATGCACTTTAGAGGACTTGTAGGAGCAGTGCTCGCTCCACATCACGCTGTAGATGCCGAGCTCGGTGATCGAGGGCGTGCGGCCGAGAGCGTCCTCGATGCGGCGATACTCGTCGGGGGTGATGCCGTGCTGGGCCAGAAGGTCCGGCGTAATGGTGGCGGGCAAGGGCACCTGGGCGACGGCGGAGGAATTCATGGCGGGTTCAAGAACATTGTCGCACGCCGACTCGCCGGGACTGGCCGCCTGGCGGGCCGCGCTGCGCGCGAAAACCCCGGACTCACACGGGAGCCGGAACCCTGGCTGCGTCGTGGATGGCCAGCAACGTTTCGAGCAGGGGCTTCAGGTTCTTCAGATCCAAAGCATTAGCCCCGTCGGATTTGGCCTCAGCCGGGTTGTCGTGCACCTCGAGGAAGAGGCCGTCGATCCCGGCGGCGACGGCGGCGCGGGCCAGCAGGGGGATGAACTCCGGCTGGCCGCCGGAAACGCCGTTGGCTCCGGAGGGAATCTGTACGGAATGGGTGCCGTCGAAGACGACCGGGGCGACCCCGCGCATGATCGCGAGCGAGCGCATGTCCACCACCAGGTTGTTGTAGCCGAAGCTGGCGCCGCGCTCGGTGAGGAAGACGCGGGTGTTGCCGGTGGTGGCGACCTTCTCGACCGCGTGCCGCATATCCCAGGGGGCGACGAACTGGCCCTTCTTAACGTTGATAGCGCGTCCGGTGCGGCCCGCGGCGACCAGCAGGTCGGTCTGGCGGCAGAGGAAGGCAGGGATCTGGAGGACGTCGGCGCCCTCGGCGGCGCTCTCGCAGTGGCCCGGCTCGTGGACGTCGGTGAGCACAGGCAGGCCGGTGGCTTCGGCCAGGCGGCGCAGGATCGCAGTGCCTTCGGCGAGGCCAGGGCCGCGGAAGCTGGTAACCGAGGTCCGATTGGCCTTGTCGTACGAAGCCTTAAAGATAAACGGGACCCCAAGGTCCGACGCGATGCGCTGGATGGCTTCGGCCATGGCGCGGACGTGGGCCTCGCTCTCGATGACGCAGGGACCGGCGATGAGGAAGAGGCGGCCGCCGCCGACGCGGACCGGGCCAATCTCAAATTCGGCAGGCACAGCAACAGAGTACAGCCTTCCGAAAACTCTGGGTGCGCCGCCAGGCCTACGCCGCTTCGATCCGGAAACCGTCCGGGTCCTTGCCGCGGACTTTCCGCCACCAGACCTGGAAGCTGGGCACGTTGACGGTCACGATGAAGAGTTTTCTCAGCTGGCCTTCCGGGCACTCGAGCGGGCGAACGCCGTGCCAGGAGTGCGGGGTGCGCTGGAAGAGCAGGCTACCGTTGCCGCTGGGGCGCAGGCAGGCGGAAGTTTTAAGGTCGTCGAAGGTCGGGCCGGAGTGCGCCTTGAAGCGGCGCTCGCTGTCGAGGATGAGGATTTCCCCGCCCCATGAGGGGTTCCAGTCAGCCTCGGTATTGAAGTAGAAGATGTGGGTGGCGAGCTTGCGGACGGCGTCGCAGTGGGGCGAGACGGCGCAGCCCTTCCAGGCGTAGTACCACTCGAAGGTGGGGATAAAGGTTCTGGGGCCGAGCACGCGGCGGAGGAAGTTCTGATAGACGGAGCCCTGCAGTTCGGCCAGAAACTCCTGCCACGGCTGCGCAACCTGGACACCGGGACGGTAGTGGAGCAGGAAGCGGTCGTGGGGACCCTGGCCGTAGGCGCGCTTCACCCCAACCTGCCGGTCGGCCTGCGAGGTGTCGGGCAGGTTCTGCCGCAGGGCCTCATAGCCCTCGGGAGTCAGGGTGTTTTCGAGGCTGGACCAGGGATACGGCTGGCGGGTGCTGAAGGCGTCGGGGGAAACGGCGTCGAGAACAGCACGATTCAGGTAGTCCATGAAAATAAGCTCGATTCCGGCGAAGGCGCGCGGTGCGGGGCCGCTTTCGCCAAAGAAATGGGGCCAAAGAAATGCCGCCCCGCCCGGCAGGAAATAATGCCGAAAGACACGTCGGGCGAGACGGCAGCGCGCGCAAAATTGGCCCAACAACGGTGCGC
>JBAUGH010000548.1:0-3875 GCA_049679565.1 Acidobacteriaceae bacterium | reverse complement strand
CTGCCATCGAGAGCCCTTTATGCCATCGGGGATGCGTGGAGGGGAAGGGTGAGTCGAAATTATAACGGCAATTGCGGGGAATGCTGCATTCGAATCGCGGGGGTCGCGCAGCCGGCAGCAGGCGCGGGAATTTGTGACGACAGCCCTGGCAAAAGCGTTATATGCTGTGCTCACAACCTGGCGCCATTCCTGTTCCCCCAACAGCGTTCGTCAGCGCCAAATCTGAAGTGGATTCCGGTCTCAGCGGCATGGACGACAGCTCCAAACGACCCGCGAGCGAGATGCCGACGCAGTTCGGCGCCACGGCCGCGGTGAGCAGTTCGAGCGACAACCTGCGCCCGGGGCAAACCCCGGTTCCGCCGGTAGACGACCAGGCAACGCTGGCGGGCGTGAAGCTGCCGCCGAGCGACGATCAGGCAACGCTGGCGGGCGTTTCTCCGCCATCGGATCTGCAAAGCAAGGCGCGCAGCCGGGTACAGCAGGTCATCGCGGGAGCCGACGGCAACGTCGATCTGGAGCCGGGCACGATCCTCGCGGGGCGGTACGAAATCCTCAAGGTGCTCGGAACCGGCGGCATGGGCGCGGTTTATAAGGCCCAGGACAACGAGCTGGACCGCCTGGTGGCGCTGAAGGTGATCCGCCCCGAACTGGCGCGCAACACCGCCATTGTCGATCGCTTCAAGCAGGAAATCCGGCTGTCGCACAAGGTCACGCATCGCAACGTGGTCCGCATGTACGACCTGTCCGAAGACGCCGGCATGCGCTTCGTGACCATGGAGCTGGTGGACGGGCGAGACCTGCGCTCGATCCTCGAGGACCGGGGCAAGCTGCCGCCGGACGAGGCGGTCGACGTCTTTCAGCAGATCTGCTTTGCTCTGGAAGCCGCGCACAGTGTGGGCATCCTGCACCGCGATCTCAAGCCGCAGAACGTGATGCGCGAGGACGCCGGCCGCGTGGTGGTGATGGACTTCGGCCTGGCGCGAACCTTCGAAGGCGACGGCATGACCCAGTCCGGGGCGCTGGTGGGGACGATGGAGTACATGTCGCCCGAGCAGGCGCTGGGCAAGGATCTGGACCAGCGCTCGGACATCTTCGCGCTGGGGCTGATCGGCTACGAGATGCTGACCGGCAAGATGCCGTTCCGCGCGGAGAGCGCGATTGCCAGCCTGCTGAAGCGCACCCGGGAGAAGGCGGAGCCGATCGCGAAGATCGATCCCACGATTCCGGGCGCTCTGGCCGAGCTGATCGGCAAGTGCCTGGAATCGGACGTGGAGTTGCGCTACAAGAGCGTCGGCGACGTACTCCACGATCTCGATGCGTGGCGCGGCAAGGCGGCGGCGAAGAGCCTGCACTTCAAGGCCGATGTGCCTTCGACCGGCATCAGCGGGCGCTGGCTCATGGCCATTGGCGGCGGCGTAGCGGTCATTGCCCTGGCCGCGACCGCGCCGATGGTGGTGCGGCACTTCACCGGCTCACAGGAAACAACGCAGGTGGCGGCGGCCCCGAAGATTTCCCTCGCCATCATGCCCTTCTACAACGCTTCCGGCGACACCTCCATGGACTGGCTGGGGGGAAGCCTGGCGGAAATGCTGGGGACCGATATCGGCGAGTCGGCGCAGGTACGCATGGTTTCGCCGGACCGCCTGCAGCAGGTGCTGCAGGATCTGCACATTTCGGCGAACTCGAGGGCCGACGTGCCCACTCTGCACCGCGTGGCCGAATTCACCAACGCGCAAACGGTAATTTTCGGGCAATACATCAAGGCGGGCAGTCAGATTCGCATTACCGCCACGGTTCTGGATCCGGCGCACGATACCAGCACGGCGGTGACGACGGACGTTCCTTCGGAGAACGATCTGCTCTCCTCCGTGGACAAGCTGGCGGCACAGCTGCGGCAGAAGCTGACCGCGGACCCGAAGCTGCTGAAGGATCTGCAGGCCCACGCCGACCGGCCGCAAACAACCTCAATGGACGCGCTGCGCGCCTATGAAAGCGGCCTGAGCCTGGAGCGGGCGGGCAACGACACCCAGGCGCAGCAGGATTTCCAGACAGCCACGACCGCCGATCCGAACTTCGCGCTGGCATGGTCGAAGCTGGCCGACACCTACTCCGACCAGGGGCACGACGATCTGGCGCAGAACGACTCGCGCCGGGCGCTCGATCTGAGCGAAAATCTGCCGGCGCGGGAACGGTTGCTGATCGAGGCGGACAACGCGCGCATCAACAACAATCCGCAGAAGGCGATTGATGCCACCCTGCAGCTGGCGGCGGCGGATCCTTCGAACACCGATCTTCAGTTCGAGCTGGCGAAGCTGTACGAGCAGGCGGAGAACTACGATGCGGCGAAAAAGAAGCTCGCCCTGGTGGTGGCCGCCGATCCCAAGAACGTGGAAGCGCTGCTGGCCAGCGGGCGGGTGGCGATCAAGAGCGGAGACAACAACGGCGGTCTCCAATTCCTGGGCCGCGCGCTGCCGCTGGCGACCGAGCTTGATAACCAGCAGGAGAAGGCCTCCATCCTCCAGGCCACGGGCATCGCGTACGTCGCGCTCAACCGGCCGGACGATGCGCTGCACAACTTCCAGGAATCGCTGGCGATCAAGAAGCAGCTCAATCCCCCCGACAAGCGCGGAGAGGCGGCCAGCCTCGAGCAAATGGCCTATATCGAGGACCTGAAGGGAAGCCCGGCGGACGCCCTCGCCAGCCTGCAGCAGTCGCTTTCGCTGCGTCAGGAGATCGGCGACCAGGCCGGCATCGGCAGCTCGCTCATCGATATCGGCGGCTTCTATCACGATCACGCCCAGCCGCAAAAGGCGCTGGAGAACTACACCCAGGCTCTGAACATCGAACGCCAGCTCAACGATCAGAACCGCCAGGCGATGTGCCTCCACGACATCGGCGCCATCAAAGTGGACCAGGGCGCGTATCAGGATGGGCTCACGTATCTGGAGCAGGCCTATGATCTGCGCCAGAGGCTGAACGTGCCGGCCGATCTCGCCGATTCTCTGCACGATTTGGCCGAGGTGAATACCCGGCTGGGGCAGTTCGACACGGCGCTGACCGACTATCTGAAGGCGATCACCCTCGATCGCAGCATCAATAACCAGCAGGGCGTGGCGATCGAGTCGAACGGGATGGCAAAGATCTTCGCGGCGCAGGGCCGCTTTGGCGCCGCGCTGGGCTCCATGAAGGACGCGCTGACCATACTGCAGCAGACCAAGGAGACCAGCTCGCTGACGGTGGAAGTGGTGGGCGGCTGGGGCGACCTGCTGGCCCAGGTGGGCCGAGGCCAGGAAGGCCAGGCCAACCTCGAACAGGCGCTGCACGTTGCCCAGCAGATCAACAACGACTGGGCGACGGCGCTGGCCATGAACTGGATGGGGGATGCCGCTTATTTCCGCGGCGATTACGCGGCGGCGCGCGACCAGTACGACCACGCCCTGGGCATGGCGTCGAAGACCCAGGACAAGGAAACGATTCTGCTGTCGAAGGTGAACCGGGCGAGGGCGGACCTGGCGCAGGGACATGCGGCGCAGGTGATCCCGCAATTCCGCCAGCTCGGCCAGGATGCGGATGCGGCCGGGCTGAAGGCGCTTTCGGTGGACTGCGCGGTATATCTGGCACAGGCGGAGGCCGCGACGAAGAACCGTTCAGCGGCAGAGCAGCAACTGGGGCTGACGCTGGCGCGCGCCGAGAACCTGGGGCTGCGTATTCCGCAGGTGAAGGCCGAATCTCTGCAGGCTTCGCTGCTGGCGGCGGCCGGGAAGAGCAGCGATGCAGCGGTCCACTACCGCCAGGTGGTCAGCCTGCTGGATACGATCCGCAAGGAAGACAACTCGGCAAAGATCCTCGACCGCGCGGATCTGAAGGATCTGTAC
>JBAUGH010000547.1:0-6475 GCA_049679565.1 Acidobacteriaceae bacterium | reverse complement strand
GCCCAGATCGAAGCCGCCGAACTGCGGAAGACCCTCGAAGCGGAAAAGAACGCGGCCGAAGAGAAGATCGCAATCATCCAGAACGCCCGTGAGGAGCTGTCCAATCAATTCAAAGCCCTCGCCAATGAAATCCTCGAGCAAAAATCGAAGACCTTCACCGAGCAGAATCAGGCAAATCTGACCACTCTGCTCCATCCCCTGCGCGAGAAGTTCGGCGAGTTCCAGCAGAAGGTCGAGAGCCTCGAAAAAGAAGGCATCAGCGGACGGACCGAGTTGAAGACCCAGATCGAACAGTTGCGCACGCTGAACGAGCGGCTCTCGGCGGACGCGGCCAATCTGGTCACAGCCCTCAAAGGCTCGTCGAAAACGCAGGGCGACTGGGGCGAGCTGGTGTTGGAAAAGCTGCTTGAATCCGCCGGCCTGCGTCGCAACGTCGAATATCGCGTGCAGAGCACGATGGGCCGCGAAGAGGGCGGCAACGCGCGTCTCGACGTGATCCTCGACCTGCCCGACGATCGCCACCTGGTCATCGATTCCAAGGTCTCGCTCAATAGCTACACCGACTACTGCAACACCGAAAACGAAGAGGAGCGCAAACAGGCGCTGCGCAGCCATCTCCACTCGGTGCGCGCCCACCTAAAGGAGCTCTCAGCGCGGGAATATCAGAATCTCTACGGCCTCGAGTCTCTCGATTTCGTCCTGATGTTCGTTCCGGTTGAACCGGCCTTCATGCTGGCCATCGCCAGCGACAACCGCCTCTGGCAGGACGCTTACGAGAAGAATGTCATGCTGGTCAGCCCCAGCAGCCTGCTTTGCGTCGTCCGCACGGTCGCGCAGATTTGGCGCCAGGAGCGGCAGGCCCGCAACGTCAGGGAGATCTCGGACCGAGGTCGTATCCTGTACGACAAGTTCGTTGGCTTCACCGACGATCTGCAGCGCATCGGCAGGAAACTCGGCGAGGCGAAAGAAGCCTACGAGGGCGCCTATAACAAGCTGACTCGCGCCGACGGGAATCTGGTGTCGCAGGCGCAAAAACTGGTCAAACTGGGCATCCGGCCCAACAAGACGCTGCCGCAGCCGCTGCTGGACCAGGCTCTGGAAGCCGAGGAAAGCTTCGAGTTGGCCGCTGGCAGCGACGACGAATCCGGCCCTCCGCACTAATCACGCTGATTTCCGGCGACTCCCTTTTTTCTCGGTAAAAGAGCCGGTCGCATGCTGTCCGGCCGGCGTCTCGGGATGCTCCTGCGCCTGTTTACCCTCGACATTCAGCCCCAGCACGCGGCGCTGCAGCGAGCGGCTGGTTCCAGTCAGGTAGGCATCCTCCGGTTCGATGGGATGAACGCTGGTCTGCGGCTGCTGGGCCATCGCCTTGTCTTCGTGCTCCCTTGTTCCCGAACTCGGCTGATGACGGGACCCTGGCTGCACCTGAACCTTGCTGGCAGAAAATCGCGGCATCGAAACACCCCTTAAAAGGAAAGTCTTCGGGCACACTGCACCCTTTCCCTTGGATGCAGAACAGGCTCGGGAAGCCGAAAGAGGAAAGCGGGAGGATCGATTACCGGCCAGGGGTCGGGGTCGATGGCGGCGAGTCCGCTGCAAAAGCGTCGCGCATGCGTTTCCAGGTGACGTCGAGTTCCTCAGGCAGAACGCGGGTTTCGCCGAGTACGCTCATGAAGTTCGTATCGCCTACCCAGCGCGGCAGGGCGTGCAGGTGGAGATGCCCGGCGATCCCCGCTCCCGCCGCTTTCCCCAGGTTGAGCCCGAAGTTGAAGCCGCCGGGCCGATAGACCTCGGCCAGCACCCGCTCGGCCCGCTGCGCCAGATCCATCATCTCGTGCAGTGTCGCGGTGGAGAGGGCGGTAAGCGAAGCCTGATGCTCGTAGGGAACGACCATCAGGTGACCGGAGGTGTAGGGATAGCGGTTCAGGCAGACGTAATTGCTTTCCGTCCGCAGCACGATGAGGGCGGCGCGCTCGGCCTCGTCGCGGCCGATACCGTGCGCCTGGGCATAATCGACCGCAGCGATCATGTTGCAGAAGACGCAGCCGCTGTCGCCCGGCCAGCCGCTCAGCTCCTCGGGAACGCCCTGCCGCTGCTCGCGATCCATTTCGGTGACGTAGGCATAGCGCCACGGGGTCCAGAGATAGTCCACGGGCCCATTGTAAACAGGGGCCGGACCGGGAACGTCAGCGTTCCTGCGGTACCGCCGCCGGTGCGTTCTGAACTTTGCTGTGCCGGATCGAGTACGAGAAGTAGATGACCAGCCCGATGATCAGCCAGCTGAAGAACCCGATCTTGGCCGGAGTGTCGGACGAGACCATCAGCGAGAGCGAGATCACCATGCCCAGGATCGGCACCAGCGGCACCCAGGGCGTGCGGAAGGGCCGCGGAACGTCAGGCTGCTTCCTGCGCATCACCCAGACACCCAGACAGACGATGGTGAAGGCCAGCAGGGTCCCGAGGCTGACCAGTTCGCCGAGGAACGAGATGTTGAAGAAGGCTGCGAGGAACGCCACCAGCACCCCGGTCGCGATGGTGACCAGCCACGGCGTCCGGAAGCGCGGATGAATCTTGCCCACCCACTCCGGCAGCAGCCCGTCGTGTGACATCGTATAAAGCACGCGCGTCTGGCCGAGGATCATCACCAGCATCACCGACGCCAGTCCGGCAATGGCGCCCAGATCGATGAGGCAGACGCCCCATGTCGCTCCGATCGCCGCCGCGCCGTCCGCCACCGGAGCCGGCGTGTTCAAACTCAGGTAAGGCTTCAATCCGGTCAGCAGCCCGCTCACGATGATGTACAGGACGGTGCAGACAATCAGTGAGCCCAGGATTCCGAAAGGCAAATCCTTCTGCGGATTCCGCGCTTCCTGCGCCGCTGTGGAAACGGCGTCGAACCCGATATACGCGAAGAAAACCACGCTCGCCCCGCGCATAATGCCCGACCAGCGATAAGCTCCGAAGTGGCCCTGGTTCTTCGGAATGAACGGGTGCCAGTTGGCCATCATGTGCGGCCAGTGCCCAAACGCGAAGATCGTCGCGATTCCGATGAAGAACAGCACCACCGAAACCTTGATCATCACCGCCGCGCTGTTGAAGTTCGCCGACTCCTTCACCCCGACCACAAGAACCGTCGTGACCACGATGATGGCGCAGAGGGCGAAAATATCCACCTTCGCCGAAAAGGGGTGGCCGAAGAGGTTCACGGCCAGCGCTGGCGTGGGATTGAACGGCATTTTGATCCCGAAATAGCCCAGCAGGCTGCTGGCGTAGCCGCTCCACCCCACCGCGACGGTCGCCGCGCCGAAGGCGTATTCGAGGCACAGAGCCCAGCCGATGATCCACGCCGTCAGTTCGCCCAGCGTCGTGTAGCCGTAGGTGTAGGCGCTGCCCGCGATGGGAATCATGGAGGCGAACTCCGCATAGCAGAGCCCCGCAAAGACGCAGCCCACACCCGCCACCACAAACGAAAGCACGATGGCCGGTCCCGCGAACTGCGCCGCCGCCGTTCCCGTGAGCACGAAAATGCCCGCGCCGATGATGGCGCCGATTCCCAGAGTCACAAGGTTGATGGGGCCCAGAGTGCGTCTCAGCGTGTGCGCGCCGACTTCGCTGGCTTCCTTATGAATCTGGGAGAGAGGTTTAACGGCGAAAAGCTTAGCCATTCTCGGCTGTTCCTCCAGCGATTTCTCCGGGCGACTCGGGCCGGGTCGAACGATCCGCTGCCGCTTTGCGCGACCACACGGCAAAAACCGGAATGCCCAGGAGCACGATCACCAGCCCTGGCCATGTGTATTGGGGTTTGTAGCGCAATAATACGATACAAATCCAGGCAGCCATCAATATATAGATGGCGGGCAGGACTGGATAGCCGATCGCCCGGTACGGCCGCTCCGCATCCGGACGCTTCACCCGCAGCACAAACAGGCACAGGATGGTCAGGATGTAGAAGATCAGCTCCGTGCAGATGATGTAGTCCAGCAGCTGGCTATAGGAGCCCGAGATGCACAGCACGCAGGTCCACACTGCCTGAACCAGCAGCGCCGCGACCGGCGTATGCCACCGCGGATGCAGCTTCCCCGCCGCCTTGAAAAACAATCCATCGCGGCTCATCGCGTAATACACGCGCGCGCCCGCCAGCGTCAGCCCGTTCGCGCAGCCGAAAGTAGAGATCAGAATGGCGCCGGCCATCAGGTACGCCCCGGCCCGGGAGAAGATCAGCTGCAGCGCCGCCGTCGCTACGCGGTCGTCGGTCGCGTACTGGATCCCGCGCAAGGTGAGCGTCGCCCCATGCGGATCGCCGTGCAGGGGCAGCGCCATCAGATAGACAAAATTCGCCAGGATATACAGCCCCAGCACCAGCGTGGTGCCCATGGCCAGCGAGAGCGGCAGATTCCGCTTCGGATTGCGCACCTCGCCTGCCGTGTAGGTCACGTTGTTCCACGCATCGGCGGAGAAGAGTGACCCCGTCTGCACGACCGCGAGAATCGTCAGCACCCCGACCATCGCCATCGGGCCGCCCACACCGACCTGTACGGCATGCAGCGTATGCCAGCCCGCGCCATGCCAGAAATTCGCGCCAAAGTTGGCGCGGATGGCGGCAAGATTCCGTCCAAAAAGGACGCCCAGAACTACCAGCCCCAGCAGCGCCACGGTCTTCGCGGTCGTAAAGATGTTCTGGACGAGAGCACCCAGTTTGACGCCGAAGATGTTGATAAAGGCAAGCAGCAGAATGATGACGATCCCCGCCAGATTCGCCGTGCTCAGCCCGATATCCATGTTGCCGAGAACCATCGGCCCCACATGCCACGCCGGCACATGGGCAATGTGCCAGATCCAGTTCGTAGAGGAGACGGAGGGGAAAAACACGCCGAGAAATTTCCCGAAAGCCACCGCGACGGCGGCAATCGTCCCGGTCTGGATGACCAGAAACAGCGTCCACCCGAACAGGAATCCCCAGATGCTCCCCAGGGCTTCACGAAGATAGATGTACTGCCCCCCGGCGCCCGGCATCATGGCCGCCAGTTCGCCGTAGCTGAGCGCGCCAATGATGGTCATCACCGCCGTCACCAGCCACGCGCCGATCAGCAACGCGGGCGAGCCGACGTCCCGCCCGATTTCCGCGGGGACGATGAAAATACCGGACCCGATCATCGAGCCAACCACGATGGCGGTGGCGCTGAACAGGCCCAGGCTGGCGACCAAACCAGACTTGCCGGACGCGGGACGCCGGGCGACGAGTGTGGGCTGACCCGCAGACGTTGAGTTTTCGGGGCGAGTACTCACGTGTCCTTCAGTTCTACTTGAAAATTTGGAGAAAGTCTCTCGCCGAGTCGGCCGGTGAACGAGCTGGCCCGAAAATGGCTCCAATCACCGCCACTGAGTCCGCTCCGGCATCATAGACGGCCGGCGCGGTCTCGCGCGTGATGCCGCCGATGGCCACCAGTGGTTTTTGGGTCAGAGCCCGGGCACGCGCCACGCCCGCGAGTCCGATGACCGGGCTGGTATCGTCTTTGGTCCGCGTAGCGAAGACCGGCCCGACCGCGACGTAGTCTACCGGTTCCTGATTGGCGACGATCACCTGAGCGTCGTTGTGGGTGGACAGCCCGACCATCGCGCCGCGGCCAACCATCTGCCGCGCCACCGCGGGGGGCAGGTCGTCCTGGCCCACATGCACGCCGCCCCATCCCGCCGCTGCCACCAGCGGAGCGCGATCGTTCAGGATCAGCCGCATCGTTCCGGCACGTTCGCGGATGGCCAGCAGGTCCTCGGCCACCAGCACATCCTCGTCGCGCTTGTTGCGATACTGCAGAATCTCGACTCCCGCGTCTGCCAGCTCACGCACCAGATTGCAGAGCCGATCCCAGCGCTGCCGCTGATTGCGCGGCTCCACGTCCTGCAGGGCGATTGCAGCATCGAGAATGGGGTAAAGCACAGGGAATCGCGGCCGGATGATTCGCGGATACCTGCGAGGATTCCGGGCGCTGGTCATCAATTGTGCGCGGCTCCTCTCCCCCGTTTTCGACAGCACAGCCCTGTTCGCAACAGCGCGCAACAGGGCTGTGGAATGGCCGCATTGTATCCGGGTCGGCGCCGCGAAAGAAAACCGCTACTGCGGGGTCAGACTGAGGGTCATCTGCGATCCGCCGGCGAGGCTGATGTTCCGACCATGGGCTGTGAGCAGGGTCACTGTGGCGGTTCCCGCCGACCCCGTCACGCCACCACGCCCCGCATCCGCCGAGGCGTCCACGGTGGTGAAGGTGACACCCGCGAGATTGTCTACCGGCATCGCGGCGCCCAACGCGGAACCGTTCAGCCCGGTATTCAGAGATCCAGCCCGATCCAGAGCGGTCGCATCCGCCCCAGCCCGACCAGCGGTATTCAGCGCCCCGTTGGCGCCGCTGTTCAGGCTGCTCGCAGCATTGCCCGCGACGCCGCCCGCAACACCGCCTGCCGCGCCCGCTCCGTCGCGGAC
>JBAUGH010000546.1:0-3770 GCA_049679565.1 Acidobacteriaceae bacterium | reverse complement strand
GTCGAAATCGAGCGGAAAAAGCGCATTGTGGCCATCAAGAACGTCACCATCAACGAACCTTTTTTTCAGGGGCATTTTCCCGGCTATCCGATTATGCCCGGCGCGCTGGTGGTGGAAGCGATTGCCCAGGCCGGCGGCGTGCTGCTCATGCCGGAGGTGCCGGACCGGCACAGGAAGCTGATGGTGTTTACCGGGATCGAGCGGGCAAAGTTTCGGCGGCCGGTGGTGCCCGGCGATCAGCTGCGCATCGAGGTCAGCGTGCTGAACTGGAAGCCGCGGGTGGCGCGCATGCAAGGGCGGGCCATGGTGGACGGCAAGCTCGCCTGCGAGGCCACCGTCATGTGCCAGTTGGTTCCCAGGGAAGCCGAAGCGGCAGGGACCGCTGCCCAGAGCGCGCCGGAACAGGCGGCTCAGGAGTGAGCATCCATCCCACGGCGGCTGTGGCGCCCGGAGCGGTGATCCCGGAATCCTGTTCGGTGGGACCGTGGTGCACGGTGGGACCGGATGTGGTTCTGGGCGAATCGTGTGAGCTGATTTCGCACGTGGTTCTGGACGGGAGATTGAAGGCCGGCGCCCGGAACCAGTTTCACCCCTTCGCTTGTGTCGGAGTTGCACCACAGGATCTGAAGTATCGAAACGAACCGACCGGGGTCACGCTGGGCGACGACAATACCATTCGCGAGTCGGTCACGATCTCGCGCGGCACCGCCGGCGGCGGCGGGATGACGCGTATCGGCAGCCATTGCCTGATCATGGCCTATGCGCATGTGGGTCACGACAGCGTCATCGGCGACCACTGCATCCTGGCCAACAACGCTACCCTGGCCGGCCACGTCGTCGTGGAGGATTACGCAACCATCGGAGCGTTCTCCCCCATCCATCAGTTTTGCCGGGTGGGACGCCATGCCTATATCGGCGGGGGCACGATCGTGACCCAGGATGTGCTTCCCTTTTCGCTCACCTCAGCGACGCGCGAGACGCACGCCTTCGGCATCAACAAGGTGGGATTACAGCGGCGCGGATTCGACGCCGAACGGCTGCGGACGCTGCACCATGCCTATCGCGTGCTGCTGGCGGGAAAGATGAACATCTCCCAGGCAGTCGACAAACTGCGGACCGAGGGCGGCGCATCCGAGGACGTGGCTTATCTGCTGACGTTTATCGAAGGCTCGAAGCGGGGCATTATCCGCTAAGCCGGCGCTCTTCCCCTCGCTTCCGCCGAAGAGCTCGTTCATTCCCCGTTCATCGTCAACTGTGGAAAACAAAAAAGGTTGCACCGCGAATGGCCTGGGCAGGTCACCAAAATCACAGTTGTAGGTATAGTTATGATTTTAAACCTGATATATCGTCCAACAGCCGTTGACGATCACGGACTGCCGCTGATCAGATAGTTACTGCGGAAAGCGGCAGCAGTCTTCCACAAAAATTTCCACAGAAGCTGTAGACGAAAACTCTCGCAGGAGACGGCGGCCCGAGGGCCGCCGTCCTGTCGTCCGGAGGTGGTGCGTTGTTTCTAGTGCGGGGTCCGCGCTCCGGAAGCCGGTGCGTGCGGAGCGGGCGCCGACGGAACTCCAGGAGGAGGCGCCGGAATCCCGGATTTCACGTTGTAGGCGTCCACGACGGCCTTGGTAATATTGGCTCCCGGGCTCGCCCAAAACACGCCGCTGTTCTGCTGGCTGGCGTCGAGAACCAGGCTGAACCCGTTCTTCTGGGCGTAGGTGGACATGACGTCGAAGACCTTCTGGCCGACCTGCTGGAAGGTCTCCTGGCCGTCGCTCTGCTCATCGTTGCGCAGGTCTTCGGCGGCGCGCTGAAGGTTCTTGGTTTTTTCGTCGATGGCCCGGGTGCGGGCTTCGCGATCAGCGTCGGCGAGCTTCTCGCCGGCGTCCTGGAGCTGCTTCTTCAGCGTCTCGATTTCGGCGTTCTGCTGCTGCAGCGCCGATTCGCGGGGCTGGTACTTTTTGAGGAGATCAGCATAATCACGCTGAAACTCGTTGGTTGCGCCGACCGCCTGCTGAAAATTGATGATGGCGATCTTGGTCGCGCCGGTGACGGGAACGGAGCCGGGATCGGGATTTCCCGCACCGGCCTGAGCGAAGGCAGCTGCGCCCATGCCGGACGCGAGCAGGCAAACGAGGAACAACGAACGCTTCATGGAATTCACAAACTCCTTCGGTTTCCTGGGTGGCTTGGCCCGCAAAGTCGCTCTCTCCTCATCCTGACTCGTATTTACCGGAGCAGGTCCGGGCGTTCGATTTCCGCCCGAAAAGGCAAAGGTGCGGACAGAGAGAAATTCTCGGGAACTTGGGCAAATTATAGGGCCAGGGAAAGGGGCCGTCAAACAAATCCTCCGCTGCAGGAGCGCCCTTCCAAAGCAACCGCCCCCCTGCCGGAAATTCGAGACGAACCCCTCAGAACGTGGTGGCAACTGTCAGGCGGAAGGTCTTGCTGGGCTCACGCAGGATATAGAGGCCGTTGTAGAACTCTTCGGCTTCCGCGTACGAGTAGTCGCCGGCGCCGCCCGCCGGGAACATACTGCGGGTGATGAGATTTTGACGGGTGAACGAGGTATAAAGCTTCAGCGGGTTGATGGCGTAGTAAATCCGGAACGGCGCGTTGATGATGGGCATCATCACGTCAAGCTCCGCGCCGACCGAATCCCGCGGAACGTAATTGGTCCCGCGAATGGGATCGATGGTCGGGCTGAAGTGGATCTGCGTGCCTCCCTGGCAGGTCCCGTTGACGTAGTTCGGGCAGCCGTAAAGCGGCGCGTCGAGAGCGTCGATACCCTCCGGACTCTGCCGCAACTGGCTGCTGCTCACCGCCATGTCCATACCGAAGTCGTTGAAGAAGTTAAATCCGACGGTCCGCCCGTAAATGGGAATCATGTACTGCAGATTCCACGTGAAGTTGGTATCCCCGCCGATGGTGGCGATGCCGTAAACCGGCAGCGGCACCTGAATAGCGCCCAGTCCTGGATTGGTGGGGTCGCGAGGGACGGTGCTGCCATCAGGATTGGTGAGGTCGAACAGCACGCGCGTGGGCACAAATCCGTATGGCGTCACCGTGCGAACGTCAAAACCGCGGATATCGGATTCGCCGCCGGCGGAGGGACGATCGAACGGTGGCGCCACATCGCCGCTGAAGCCCCGGATGTAAATCGCCTGGACACGCATGCCCAGAGTGTTGTGGCCCGACTTGTTGAACCACAGCCCCTTCATCGGAGTGAAGCGCTTGTACTCGACGATGGGACGGACGTAGCGCACGCTGCCCCACAGGCCCGCCAGCTGGACCGTCGCCGCCAGCGACTGCCCGCTGTGCGGCAGGTAGTTGCTGTCGATGTTGCTGGAGTTATAGCTGAACATCACCGAGCTGGTGATGAT
The DNA here is from genome assembly GCA_049679565.1 of Acidobacteriaceae bacterium. Lineage (GTDB taxonomy): Bacteria > Acidobacteriota > Terriglobia > Terriglobales > Acidobacteriaceae > Palsa-343. The sequence goes on along the minus strand of JBAUGH010000546.1, from coordinate 387 downwards.
CCCTTCCAGCGCATTCGACCCCTGAATGCCGCTGCGGAAGGCCAGGGTCTGGAACAGGTTGCTGGAGGCCTGGCTGAAGGCCCGCACCGAGGAGCTGTCCCACGCGTAGGTGGCCCCGACCCGCGAGAACCCAAAGAGGTTGAAGTGGCGCAGCGGATAGGCCGCCGACAGATTGAACCCCTTCTCCGACTGGTTGTAGTTCTGCAGCAGAGACGAGACCGCGGAGTTCTCATTGGAACTGCCGCTGAGTGAGTAGCTCTTGGACGCGTTGTAGTCGGTCTTCCGATCGAAGACCTGGAATCCCACGTTGAGCGGCTTATTGCGCAGGTACGGCTCGTTAAACGCAAACAGCAGATTGCGTGAGAGGCTTCCTGCATTCGCCTGGAC
>JBAUGH010000545.1:0-9013 GCA_049679565.1 Acidobacteriaceae bacterium | reverse complement strand
GCAGGGCGGGCGCAAGCATCCGCAGCAGGAATTCCTGCAGGTCGATACCACGAACATCCTGTTCATCTGCGGCGGGGCGTTTGTTGGCCTGGAGCGCGTAGTGGGCCGGCGGGTGGGCAAGAAGGCGCTGGGCTTCAAGGCGCTGACCGATAAGGATAAGGCCGACGAGATCGGCGGAGTGGTGCATGCGCAGCGCGACAGCGAGCTGCTGCGCCAGGCAGAGCCGCAGGATCTGATCCGCTTCGGGCTGATTCCCGAGTTTGTGGGACGGCTGCCGGTGATGGGAATTCTGGACGAGCTGGACGAAGCGGCGCTGGTGGAGATTCTGACCAAGCCGCGCAACGCCATCATGAAGCAGTATCAGAAGCTGTTCGACTACGAAGGCGTGAAGCTGACGTTTACCGAAGACGCAACGCGGGCGGTGGCGCAGGAAGCGCTGCTGCGCAAGGTGGGCGCACGCGGCCTGAGGATGATCCTCGAAGAACTGATGCTCGATCTGATGTATCACCTGCCCAGCAACAAGAAGATCAAGGAACTGGAGATCCAGGCAGCCATGGTGCGGGACCGCAATCTCTCCATCCTGCTGCTGGACAAGGCGAGCTGACCGGCGGCGGCCCGAAAGACTCTCACCCCGCGATCGCAGCTCAGGAAACGCGCGGATTTCCATCCTTCTGACAAAAATGTGACGCCGAGGTCTTGGTGGCGTCCAATATGAGGGCACTCGGGTTACGCCGGTGTCCATTCGATTTCCCCCCTTGCCGGGAAAAGGGCTGCCGGGGACGCAGGCTCCCCGGAGATGGGTTACTCTGCTGTTAAGAGCACGACCCGTTCGAAACCCCGCACCATCGCAGCCGCGAAAGGAACTCCGTGAGCCAGCCGTCCAAAGAAAGCCGCGAACGCAACGAACTGCGCAAGCTCCCGATGATGCCCATCCGGGACATGGTGATTTTCCCGCATATGATGACGCCCTTTGTGGTGGGGCGGGAGTCGAGCGTGCGGGCGCTGGAAGAGGCGCTCAACGGGGAGCGGAAGATTTTTCTGGTCACCCAGCACGACGCCCGGGTGGATGAGCCGCGGCCGGACGAAATCTACCAGGTGGGCACGATCGGCAACATCGTGCAGAGCGTGCGCATGCCCGACGGCAACATCAAGGTTCTGGTGGAGGGCATCGAGCGGGCGCGGGCGGTCGAGGTCAGCGATGCGGACGGCTTTTTCGTTGCCACGGTGAAAGCGGCCAAGCCGCTGCCCGAGGTCACCCCGCAGATCGAGCAGCTGGTGCAGCGGGTGACGTCGCTGTTCGAGCAGTATGTGAAGCTGCAGCAGTCGCTGAACGTGGAGACGGTGGCGTCGGCCATCCGGACGGATGAGCCCTCCAAACTGGCGGATACCATTGCCGCGAATCTGCAGCTGGAAGTGCCGGACAAGCAGGAGCTGCTGGACATCTTCGACCTGCCGGAGCGGCTGCTGAAGATCGCCGACGTGCTGGACATCGAGATCGAGAAGCTGAACATGGACCGCAGCATCCAGTCGCGGGTAAAGCGGCAGATGGAGCGGGCGCAGAAAGAGTACTACCTCAACGAGAAGATCAAGGCGATCCAGAAAGAGCTGGGGCGCGGCGAGAAGAGCGAGTTCGACGAGCTGAAGAAGAAGATCGAAACCGCGGGGATGCCGAAGGACGTTTTCGAGAAGGCGACCCAGGAGCTGAAGAAGCTGGAAGCCATGCCGCCCATGTCGGCTGAGTCCACTGTGTCGCGGAATTATCTGGACTGGCTGCTGGCGGTGCCGTGGAAAAAGAAATCGAAAGAAACGCGCAGCATCGACCACGCAGAAATGGTGCTCAACGCGGATCACTACGGCCTCGAGAAGATCAAAGAGCGGATCCTGGAATTTCTGGCGGTGCGCCAGCTGGTGAAGAATCCCAAGGGGTCGATTCTGTGCTTCGTCGGGCCTCCGGGCGTGGGCAAAACCTCGCTCGGGATGTCGATTGCCAAGGCGACGGGGCGGAAGTTTGTGCGCATGTCGCTGGGCGGCGTGCGGGATGAGGCGGAGATTCGCGGGCACCGGCGTACGTATATCGGGGCGCTGCCTGGACAAATCATCCAGTCGATGAAGAAGGCCGGCACGCGCAACCCGGTGTTCATGCTGGATGAAGTGGACAAGATGGCGTCGGACTTCCGCGGCGATCCGGCGTCGGCGCTGCTGGAAGTTCTGGATCCGGAGCAGAACCACAGCTTCCAGGATCACTACCTCGATGTGGAGTACGACCTCTCGCAGGTGTTGTTCGTGGCCACCGCGAATGTGCTGCACACCATTCCGGCGGCGCTGCAGGACCGCATGGAGATTCTGCGGCTGCACGGCTACACCGAGGTGGAGAAGCTGGAGATCGCGAAACAGTATCTGGTGAAGAAGCAGCGCGACAACACCGGCCTGACCGAGAAGAACGTGGTGTACACGGATGCAGCGCTGACGGATATGATCCGCAACTACACGCGCGAGGCTGGAGTGCGCAACCTGGAGCGCGAGATCGGCAACGTGTGCCGCAAAGTGGCGCGCAAGGTGGTGAAGAGCGGCGCGAAACACAAAGAGACGCTGACCGCGGAAAATCTGCCGGAATTTCTGGGCGTGCCGAAGTTCCGCGACTCTGCGGTTGAGGAGAAGAGCGAGATCGGCCTGGTGAACGGGCTGGCGTGGACCGAAGTCGGCGGCAGCATTCTGCAGACGGAAGTGCAGGTGCTGGACGGCAAGGGCAAGCTGACCACCACCGGGCAGCTGGGCGACGTGATGCAGGAGTCGGCGCAGGCGGCGCTGTCCTACGTGCGCAGCCGCGCGCATCACCTCGGTCTGCCCAGAGACTTCTACCGCAACGTCGACATTCATATCCACGTGCCGGAAGGCGCGATCCCCAAGGACGGCCCGTCGGCGGGCATTACCCTGGCGACAGCCCTGGCCAGTGCGCTGGCCAAGATCCCGGTGCGCCGCGACCTGGCGATGACCGGCGAAGTAACGCTGCGCGGCAAGGTGCTGGCCATCGGCGGCCTGAAAGAGAAGCTGCTGGCGGCGCATCGGGCGGGCATCTTCGAGGCAATTCTGCCGGAGGATAATCGCAAAGACCTGCCGGAGATTCCCGAGAACCTGAAGAGCGTGATGAAGCTGAACTTTGTCGAGACGATGGACGAGGTGCTGAAGATTGCGCTGGAAGGTCCGCTGCCGGAGTTGAAGGAAGAGACGCCGGGGGCGCTCGAGTCCGGGGTGCTGAACACCGTGCCGGTGACGCCAGAGCAGAGGCCGCACCAGTAACAGCCGGAACCGGATAGCTAAAGGCCGGTTAGCCGAAGAGCGGTCTGCGAAAAACCAGCTGAACTCCGGTTAGCCGGAACGCGATCAGCGGGGCACCTCAGCCGGTCACTCCACCACCGAACCGGCAGCGCCAATTTCGCCGGCGGGGCGCGGGCCGCGCCACTCTTTCAAATCGAAGGCTTCCCCGACGCGAACGCTGATCTTTGCGGCATGCAGGATCAATGGCTTGCCCGGCTCGCATTGCTGCGGCCTTCCGCTCGCTTCATAGAAATCCGCTTCGCCATCCTTTTTCCCTACCACCTGGGCATGGCCGTCGGGATCGACGAGGACCGCGACGCGCTCGTCGACGCCGATGCCGCGGATGGTCTTCGTTTGTCCCGACTCCAGGATGCGCGCCATGAAGACCAGCAGTCGGCCCTGGCGATGGCGCGTGTCGAAATGCGTGTCGGTGATGATGCCGCGCAGGATGGGGATGCCGAGCAGGTCGGGCGCGATGACCACCTGGGGATTGAACGGGTTGGCGAGGGCGGCGTCCGATGTGAGGTCGGGGCCGTCCGGTTTGTCGTTTTGCGCGGAGTAAATGTACTGGCCGAGGACGGCAAGGCCGGCGCTGGTGCCGCCCACAGGGATGCCGCGGCGTACGGCGGCGTGCAGGGCAGTTTCAACCGGCGTTCCGGCCCAGTTGCCGATGTACTTGCCCTGATCGCCGCCGGAGATGAAGATCGCCGCCGCATCTGTGATCGCTTTTGTGACAAATGGATCGCTCGCAACGGCACGGCTGGGGATGATGAGCGTCGCGACGGAGTTCAGTTGGCAGAGGTGCTGGATGTACGGGTTGTAGGCGTCGGTGCCACTGGCGCGGAGCACGAGAAAATCGCCGCCGTCGGCATGGCCGCACAGCCAGAAGAAGGCTTCGTCCAGATCAGCGCCGCCGCCCATGAGCGCGTATCCGGCGCGGGGATGGAAGTGGACATCGGTCTTCGATCCGACGCGAAAATATTGGTACGCGGGCGCGGTTTGCGCGGCAGCTGGAAGAGCCGCCGCTGCGAACCATGAAGTCAGCCCGAGCGCCAGAGCCGCGGCTCGCAGCCTCATATCGCTTGCAGAGCCTGGTCGAGATCTTCGAGGATGTCGCCGACGTCCTCGATGCCGACCGAGATACGGACGAGGCCCTCGGTGATGCCGACGCGGTCGCGCTCTTCCTGAGTAAGACCCGCGTGGGTAGTGGTGGCCGAGTGGGAGATGAGCGACTCGACGCCGCCCAGCGATTCGCCGTTGGTGATGACCCGCACCGCCTGGAGGAGTTTGTCGGCGTTGGCGCGCGATCCGGTTTCGAACGCCATCATCGAGCCGAAGCCGGACATCTGGCGTTTGGCCAACTCGTGCTGCGGGTGCGAGGGCAGGCCCGGATAGAAAACCTTGCTGATCTTCGGATGCTTCGCGAGGTAGTCGGCCACCTGGCGGCCGTTGGCGTCGTGCTGCTTCATGCGCACCGCCAGAGTCTTGACGCCGCGCAGGATGAGCCAGCTCTCGAAGGGCGAGAGAATGCCGCCGGTGCACTTCTGCACGAAGCGGAAGGTTTCGGCCAGCTCAGGGCTGGTGGTGACCAGCACGCCGCCGAGTCCGTCCGAGTGGCCGTTGAGGAACTTGGTGGTAGAGTGCATGACCACGTCGGCGCCAAACTCGATCGGCCGCTGGAAGTACGGCGACATGAAGGTGTTGTCTACGCTCATGGGGACGCCGTGCTGGTGGCAGACGTCGGCGACGGCGCGGATGTCGGTGAGCGTCATGATGGGGTTGGTGGGGGTCTCGATGTGGACGAGTTTGGTAGTCGGCCGCAGAGCGCGGCGCACATTGTCCGGGTCGGAAGTGTCGACCCAGGAGAACTCGATGCCATGGTGGGGGATGACCTGGGTGAAGAGGCGGGTGGTGCCGCCGTACACGTTGTCGCCGCAGATGACGTGGTCGCCGACTTTGAGCATGGTGACGAGGGCGGCGATGGCGGCCATGCCGCTCGAGAATGCGTGACCGGTGGCGCCGCCTTCAAGCGAGGCCAGCGAGACCTCGAGCGCGTCGCGCGTGGGATTGTTAACCCGCGAATATTCCCAGCCGCGGTGCTTGTCGATGCCCTGAAGCTGATAGGTGGAAGTGGGATAGATGGGGACGGTGACGGCGCCGGTGCGCGGATCAGGTTCCTGTCCGTCGTGGATGGCGCGGGTAGCAAAGCCGTGCTGGTTGGTCATGTCTGATTCAGGGTACCAGGGTCGGGCCTGTGGCACCAGGGGGAGCGTGGCCGGTTCCCGGGCTAAGGCAGGCTCTCTGCGGTGCACTGGACCGAATCGGAGGGCAGCAGGAGCGAGGCGAACGACACGCTGAAGGTATGAAATCCAATCTGCCGGATGGCGGAGAGGATCTCGTCCTGCGTTCCGACGCCGCCGAGGGGTGGGTGGATCAGCTCGATTTGCCCGGAGCCGTCGTCGGACTGGCGAAAGCCGACGCCGTAGAGCAGGTGCATGTTGCGGTGTTGATCGCTTTGATCAGCCAGAAAACGGAAGACCGTTCCGCGGGTGTGGGTGGGGATGGTGTAGTTGACGACGGTCAGAAGGTCCTGGCCGCGATACGACTTCGCGTCGTCAACGTACCCCAGCTCCACGCTGGTCGTCCTGCGCGCGGAGAACTGGAGGAGGTCGCCGGGAGCAGTGGCAAGACAATGGGCGGAATCGAGCAGGATTGTGGGCGGAGGGCCGGGCTCCTGCGCGCCGAGTGCGGCGGCGCAGGCAGCCAGCATGGATACAGCGAGGAATCGCACAGGGGAGGGCTCCTGAAATTGGACTGGGCCGATTTCTTTGGGAAGGGATGAGGCTGGGGGGACCCGGGTTGTCAGCCTGCCGTCTGAGGAGACGGCGGGGTTCGCCAAAATCTGCCGCGACTAGGTGCGCTGCTTCTTCTGAAAGGCGATGCTCATCGGGATGCTGAGGACGGCGATGCCGGCGAAGAAGAGAAGGAGGGAGACGAGGTTCTGCTCCCCGACATGGCCCGCACGAAAGAGAAGGTAGCCGACGACGAGGTTCAGGAGCGCCCAGAGAACGTTGACGGTGGGAGACGAGAGGCCGCGGCCGGGCGGTTTGGCGAAGGGTGTGGGGAAGGGATCGCCGGAAATCCCGCACACGAAGTGAGGCACGACGTTCGCGAGGAACGCTCCGGCAAAAAAGGCGGCGACGTAGTGAAGCCAGGGCATGGCACGAGATTACACCGGCGGGAATAGACCAGGCGCTCGCACGGCCCTGGCCGGGGAGGGGCCAGGGCGAAAGCCTGCGAGCCAGGATTGCCGGCAGAGCCGCTCAGGCCCGGGTGGCTTCGAACAGGAACCAGGCGCGGCGCTGCGCCTGATCGATCCAGTTTTCGAGCAGGCTGGCGGTGGCCACGTCGCCGGCATCGTCGCAGAGCGTATGGACGGCGCGCATGCTCAGAACCAGGGCTTTCTCATCCTCGTGGAGTTCGCTGAGCATGTCGGCAGCGGTAACGTAATCGGCGTCGTTGTCGGCGACGCGCTGCAGGCGCGCGATGTGGCCGATGGAGTGGATGGTAGTGCCGCCAATTTTGCGGACTCGCTCGGCGATGTCGTCGGTCACGGCGAAGATCTGGTCGCCGTGCTGGTCGAGCAGCAGGTGGTGGTCGCGGAAGTGCGGACCGCTCATATGCCAGTGAAAATTCTTCGTCTTGAGATAGAGGGCGAAGACGTCGGCGAGCAGAGCGTTCAGGGCTCCGCTGATTTCTTTCACGGCTTTGGGGGCAATGTCGGAGGGATTGTTCAGGGGAGCCTTCTGGCGTGCGATGAGCTCGGATTTCGTGGGCATGGAATCTCCTTTCGGGGTACATCCACGATTTAAGATTCGCCTCAGCCCGGGAAGTCGCGGGGAACGGGAGAATTCTGCGGAAATTGAGGCCAGGCGAGGCTGATATGCTCTCCTGCATGCGAATCCGTCTTTCTGTTGTCCCTGTTTTGGCCGTGGTGTTGGGAGCGGCCGCCAGCCTGCCCGCGATGGGGCAAAGCGCCGCGCCGCTGTCGCCCCAGGAGACCGCCATGGTGGGCTACATCGACGCGCAGGAGCAGGAATCGAACGCGCTGCTGGAGAAGCTGGTGGACATCAACAGCGGTACGCATAACCTGGAGGGCGTGCGGGCCGTGGGGCAGATCATGATGGCGCAGTTTCGCGGCCTCGGCTTCGACGTGCGGTGGATTCCCATGGACGAAGTCGAGCGCGCCGGCGTGCTGGTGGCGGAACACCCGTGCCCCGCGGGTCCGGGGCAATGTGGGAAGCGCATCCTGCTGATCGGGCACATGGACACGGTCTTCGAGAAGACCAGCCCGTTCCAGACCTACACCGTGAGCGGGCACATTGCGACCGGCCCCGGCACGAACGACATGAAGGGCGGCCTGGTGGACATGCTGTATGCGCTGAAGGCGCTGCGGGCGGCCGGCGTGCTGCAGAAGACAGAGATTACGGCGGTGCTGAGCGGCGATGAGGAGGCGCATGGCGAGCCGGCGAGCATCTCCCGCCGCGACATGATTGCGGCGGCGCACCACAGCGATGTGGCGCTGGAGTTCGAAGGGACTCCGCGGATCGATGGCGTCTTCTATGGCAGCGTGAGCCGGCGCAGCTCGATCACCTGGCATCTGAAGACCACAGGCGAGACCGGGCACTCGTCGGGGATCTTCAACGAGCAGATGGGCGATGGCGCGATCTACGAGCTGACCCGGATTCTGGATGCGTTCCGGACGCAGCTGCCCGAGCCGTATCTGACCTACAACGTGGGGATGGTGCTGGGCGGAACCAGCGTGAGCGTCGACGCGGCGGGGAACAACGGAACGGCGACCGGGAAAGACAACGTGATTCCGCCGGCGGCGTATGCGAGCGGCGATATTCGCACCCTCTCGAACGAGCAGACGGAGCGCGTGGAGAAGAAGATGGAGGCGATCGTCGCCGAGCATCTGCCGAAGACGGGAGCGGAGATTTCATTTGGCGAAGGGTATCCCGCCATGGCGCCGACGGCTCAGAGCCGGGCAGTGCTGAAGATCCTGAACCAGCAGAACGCGAAGCTGGGGTTCGGGACGATGCCGGAGCTGGATCCGATGAAGCGCGGCGCGGGCGATATCGCGTTTGTGGCAGGCATCATTCCGGGGCTGGCCGGGATTGGGGCAACCGGCACGGGAGCGCACGCGCCAGGCGAGACGATCGATCTTTCGACGCAGCCGATCAACACGAAACGGGACGCCCTGCTGATGTACCGGCTGAGTCAGATTCCGCAGGGCGAGGATTGGCTCCACGCGGCAGGGCAGTAAGGCAAGGCAGGCTGAGCCGGCCGGCTACGCGGGTTTCGTGCCGAGCGCGGCGATCCAGCCCTTGTCGTGGTTCTCGAAAATCTGAACCTCGGTGAAGCCGGCGTCGGTGAGCAGGGCGCGGTGCTCATCCGCCGTGAGCAGCGTCATGCAGGTTACGTGGCTGTATTTTTCCATCATCTGCGCGGCGGTTTTGCCCGAGCCCTTGTAGACCTCGGCGATGAGGATGAGCCGGCCGCCGGGTTTGATCGCGCGGAACACTTCGCGGACGTCGCCGGGAAGGTTCGGCCAGAAGAAATGCGTCTCGATCGCGGTGGCGAGATCGAAAGCTGCGTTGGGCCAGGGGAGTTCGGAGACAGAGCCGTGGCGGATTTC
>JBAUGH010000544.1:0-11776 GCA_049679565.1 Acidobacteriaceae bacterium | reverse complement strand
CGCAACTGGGTGCGGTTGTGCCATACGATAGCGTGGCTGGCGTTCGGCTGTGTTGCTATCCAGGCGGCGGTGCCCGCGGCGCCTGCCAACCATGCCGGGCGCTTCCTCTTCGCCGATGCCGGCGCAGTTCTGGTGCGGCCGGAGCTGTTTCTACTCGGCGCCTTCATGTTTCTATATGTCGGCTGCGAAGTCGGGATCTGGAACTGGCTGGTGCGCCACCTTATGACCCAGGGAATCCCCGAGGGGCGCGCGCTCAACATTCTGTCGCTCGGTTTTGCGCTGGGACTGTTGCTCGGCCGTCTCGCAGTCTCGGCGGTCCTGCTGCGCGTGCCGTCGATCGATGTCACGCTCGCGGCGTCGATCGCGATGACGGTGGTGACCTTTGCGATGGTGCGCAGCCGCAGCCCGTCGGCCGCGTGGGTGCTGGTGTTTCTCACCGGGCTGGCGATGGCTCCGGTCTTTCCCACCACCCTGGCCATGACCGGCGACGCCTTTCCGCGCATGAGCTCCACCGCCATCGGGTTCGTCGTCACCTGCGGATGGGCCGGACTGGCCGCCAGCTCCCGCCTCATTGGAGGCATCGCCGGCGGCGACGCGCGTCGGCTGCGCCAGGCGCTGCTGGTCATCCCGGCTTCCTCGGCTGTGATGATTGCCGTGAACCTGGGCATCCGCGCGGCGATGCGCTGAGCGGATGGCAGTTCCGCATCGACTCAGTCTTCCGGCCCCACCCAAACCGGCTCGGGCTCGAGCCGAATCCCAAATTTCGTCTCCACGCTCGCCACGATGCGATCGCGCAGGGCCGCCACGTCGTGAGCCGTAGCGCCGCCGCGATTGACAAGCGCCAGCGTATGGCGGCTGGAAATGCCCGCGGCGCCCGCGGTGAAACCCTTGTGGAAGCCCGCATGTTCCAGCAGCCACGCCGCCGGAATCTTCACCGATCCTTCCGGCGCGGGATAGAAGGGAACCGGCATCTCCATCTCCGCTGCGATGGCGTCGTAGCTCGCGCGCGGCACCACCGGGTTGCGGAAGAAGCTTCCCGCGCTGCGGCAGTCCGCCTCGCCGTCCACCAGCAGCATGCCTTTGCGATGGCGAATCTGGCGCACCGCGGCGGCTGTCTCCGCAAGGGAGGGCCGTCGGCTTTGCTCGGCGAAATACTTCTGCACATCGGGATACGCCAGCAGCGGCTCCGCGTTGCGGATCAGGCGATAGTCCACTCGCGTCACGATGAATCGCGCGCGCGCGGTGGAATTGAAAATGCTGTGCCGGTAGGAGAATCCGCATTCCGCCGGCGTGAGTTCGAGGAACCGGAGAGTCTCGAGATCGAGCACTCGCACCGCGACGATGGCGGCGGAGACTTCCTGGCCGTAGGCGCCCACATTCTGCACCGGCGTACCACCGACGGTGCCGGGGATTCCCGCCAGGCACTCGATGCCGCCATACTCCCGGGCGACGGCCTGGGTGACAAAGCTGTCCCAGTTCTCCCCGGCGGCGGCGCGAAACACGTCCCCCTGCTGGGAGAGGCCGCGCAGGGCGACGTGCGCCACCAGGCCGGGGAAGCCCTGGTCGGCAACGAGGATATTGCTGCCGCCGCCCAGCACAAAGAGAGGCAGCCGGCGATCCGCGGCAAAACGCACCGCCTCCAGGAGGTCGGTCTCGCTGGTTACCTCGGCAAACCATCGCGCCGGCCCGCCGATGCCGAAGGTTGTATAGGGAGCCAGCGCAACCTGTTCGGAAAGGTGCATCCAATGAGGTATATCAGGCGGTGACGGAGAGCGATACGATCCGTACCAGTACAATAGGCTTATCCCTCATCCCCAAAACGCTTTTGCACAGACTGAAGGAGAACCTGACCATGTACCCCGAGATCATGCTGATCCCCATGCGCGAGGAGCTTACCCATGCCGGCATTCAGGAAGCGCGCACGGCCGAAGCCGTCGATGCGGCCCTGGCACAACCCGGCACTACTCTGCTGGTCGTGAACTCGATCTGCGGATGCGCCGCGGGCAAGATGCGTCCCGGGGTGCGAATGGCCCTGCGTAACCCGGTCACGCCCGACCAGTCGATTACGGTTTTTGCCGGGCAGGACCGCGAGGCCACGGAGCGGGCGCGCTCTTATTTCGAAAACAATCCTCCCACTTCGCCGGCCATCGCCATCCTGCGGGACGGCAAGCTGGTATACCTGATGCAGCGCTTTGTCATCGAGAGCAGCAGCCCGCAGGCCATCGCGGAAGAGCTGTCGCGCGCGTTCAACGAGCTGTGCGCGGGCCAGACGGTCTAGCCCTTTTTCTCCGGTCGTCTGCCGGGATCACCGCAATCGATAAGGGCACGGCCTTAGCCGTGCCCTTCGTCTTTTCTGTACGCCGTGGACTGCACCCTGTGGGCCGTCCCCTGTCCTACGAGTGTCCAACGGGCACGGGCGTTTCAAACTCATCGAGTGAGTCGTAATAGACACTCACCTGGTTCCGGCCCCTGCGTTTGGAGTGGTACAGGGCCTCGTCGGAGCGGAGCAGGAAATCGGTGGCAATATCGCCTGGCTGGCTGATCGCGACGCCGATGCTGGCGGTGAGGCGGACGCTGCCGGGGAGGCCGGCAAGGTTGGCGATCTGCGTGCGGATGCGCTCGGCCGCGGTTTCCGATTCCTGTTCTCCGGTGTTGCGCAGGAGCACCACGAATTCTTCGCCGCCGTAGCGCGCCAGCACATCGGAGGGACGGGTGCCGTCGCGCAGGACCATGGCAATGCGGCGCAGGACGTCGTCGCCGGCAAAATGGCCGAGCGAATCGTTGACCTGCTTGAAGTAGTCGAGATCGATGATCAGCAGACCCATGCTGCTGCTCTGGCGCTGGCAACGGAGCAGCTCGCGGCGCAGGATTTCCTCGAATGCGCGACGATTCAGCAGGCCGGTAAGCACGTCGGTCTGCGCCATCTTATTCAGCTCCAGACGGTGCACCGTCAGCGCGAGCCACAGCAGGCCGATCACAATGGCGAGGGCGAGAATCATGGAGAGATAGCTGAACCCGACGTTGAGCATGTCGGGATGGGTGAAGTTCGGCGTCTGGCTGGCGCGAAAGACAGTGAGGCACCAGGTGCCCTGCAGCGCGCTGGCCAGCACCAGCAGCCAGGCGCAGGCCCGCGCCGGGGGGCGAATCTCCGGGTCGTGCGGCTTGCGGAAAAGGATGATGGCGGTGGAGAGGAAAATGGTGCTCACCACCACTGCGTGCAGCAACAGGCGGGCCTGCATGGAATCGCGTCCGTAGGTGAACCAGACGAACAGAGGCAGGGCGACGATCAGCACGCCGGTGGGCCAGGGGAAGATGTGCAGCCCGCGTTCAAGGATGTCGGAGGCCGCGAGATAGAGAAAGATTCCGCCGGCGAAGAGCAGGAAGTTGGAAACCACCTCGCTGAAAAACGCGGGCACCCACGGATGCAAGCCGATGAGGAGCACGGCGAACAGGGCGCAGAGGAGAAACCAGGTGAGCTGACGGCTGCCGTGAAGGTCCGGAGTACTGCGGCGGACGCCGCGGAAGCCGACCAGCATGAGAACCAGGGCCGCAGCATAACCACACATCAGGAAAGGCGTATTCATGGTGTCTCTTGCCACACCTCCGCGAATCGTGAGCCCGCGTCCCAAAAACCGGCAGGGGCTTCTTAAATACGTATGCAGCACAACACAGGTAAGGGGAAACTTTGTCGATCAGGATTTCACACGGATGTCCCGGCAGTCACCAGAAAAGAGGTACCAGGTACCCATTTCGGCTACGCCTTTCGCGCGCCCCATCCCCCATTCCTGTTATTCAATTGACACCGATGGATCGCGTTTCGACACGGCGGATGGTGCTCATTTCCGGGCCGCCCGGAGCGGGCAAGACCACTCTGGCGCGTCCGCTGGCGGAGCGGCTGGGGTTTGCCCTGCTCACCAAGGACGACATCAAAGAGACACTGTTCACGGCCATGGAAGGCGAGCCGGGCGATGCAGCCTTCTCGCGGCGCATGGGGGCGGCCGCGATGGAAGTGTTATGGGCGCTCGCGCAGCACTGTCCTGCCCTGGTTCTGGAAGCCAATTTCCGGACGAAGAGCGCGTACGAACGCGAGCGCGTGGCGGCGCTGCTGCAGGGCGGCGCGCAGATCGTGGAGATCCACTGCAGGGTTCCGCTGGAAGAGGCGGCGCGGCGCTTCGCCTCCCGCGCGCGAGAAGAGCGCCACCATCCCGCCCACGTTTTACAGGAGATGTCCGTGGAGCGGCTGGCGGAATATGAAGGGCCGTTCGGGCTCGGCCCGGTCATCGAGGTCGAGACCACCCGCCCGGTCAACATAGAAGCCCTCGCAGACCGCATCCACCAGCTCCTGCCCCCTCGGTAGTGAGCACCGGACCCCTGTGTACTGGCAACTGCGGACTGTGCACCGGGTCCCGCTCTGTACCCTGCACCCTGCACCCTGTACCCTGTAACTACGCATGCATCGATGGTCGAAACTCTTCATTCCCACCCTGCGCGAAGCGCCCGCGGACGCTGAAGTCGCGAGCCATAAGTTCCTCGTCCGGTCGGGCTACATCCGCCAGCTGGGCGCGGGCATTTATTCGTATCTCTTCCTCGGGCAGAGGTCCATCAACCGCATCATCGCTATCGTCCGCGAGGAGATGGACCGAATAGGCCAGGAATTCCTGCTGCCCACCATCCAGCCCGCGGACCTGTGGCGCGAGTCGGGCCGCTGGACCCTTATGGGGGACAACATGTTCCGCCTGAAAGACCGCAAGGGCGCGGACCTGTGTCTGGGGATGACCCACGAAGAGGTGATGACCGACATCGCCCGCAACGAGCTGCGCAGCTACAAGCAGCTGCCGCAGATCTGGTATCAGATCCAGACCAAGTTCCGCGACGAGCCCCGTCCTCGGTCCGGCCTCCTGCGCGTCCGCCAGTTCATCATGAAGGACAGCTACTCCTTCGATCTCGACCAGGCCGGCCTCGATCGCAGCTACGAGCTGCACGATGCCGCGTATCGCGCCATCTTCACTCGCTGCGGCCTCAACTTCGTCGTCGTCGAGGCCGATTCCGGCGCCATGGGCGGTTCCCAGTCGCAGGAATTCATGGTCTACACCCCCGCTGGCGAAGATCTCATCGCCTCCTGCGCCGCCTGCGGTTACGCCGCCAATCTTGAGAAGGCGACCTCGCGCCTCGCGCCGGTCAAAGAAATGGAACCCACCGGCGACGGCCTGCCGGAGCTGGTGTCGACGCCGGGCCAGGCCGCCATCGCCGACGTGACGAAGTTCTTCTCCATCGAGCCCAGCTCGGACATCAAGTGCGTCGCCTATATGGCGCAGCTTCCTGCGAAAGACGGCAAGCCGACGTGGGAGCCGGTTGTCGCCTTCCTGCGCGGCGATCACTTCGTGAACGAGACCAAGCTGAAGAGTCTGCTGGGCGCCACCGACCTCCGTCCCATGGTGCCCGAAGAGCTTGAAAAGTGGATGCACGGTCCCGCGGGCTATCTCGGCCCCATCGGCCTGAAGCCGAAGAAGGCGATTCCCGGAGTCGTGAAATCGGCACCGGACCTTTCGCAATTTGCGGATGGCGAGGTTGTCGTCGTTCTCGATCCCGGCCTCGAGAACCGGAAGAACCTCGTCTGCGGCGCGAACAAAGCGGATTACCACTACCGCAACGTCACGCCTGGCCGCGATTTTTCCTGGACCGCCGTTGCCGACATCCGCAACGCCGCCGAAGGCGAAGCCTGTCCGGTGTGCGGCGAGCCGCTCAAAGTGGCGAAAGCGGTCGAGGTGGGACACATCTTCAAGCTGGGCAATCGCTATACGGACAAGATGGGCGCCCGGGTGCTCGACGCCAACGGCAAAGAGGTCACGCCGGTCATGGGCTGCTACGGCGTCGGCATCGAGCGCATCCTCACCGCCGCGGTCGAGCAGGGAAACGACGCCAACGGCTTCTGGCTGCCTCGCGCGATTGCTCCCTTCGACGTGGTGGTGAGCATCACCAACGTTGCCGATCCGGCGCTGAAGCCGATCGGAGAGCAGGTTGCCGCGGAGCTCGAATCAGCCGGCTTCGATGTGCTGCTGGATGACCGCGACGAGCGCGCCGGCGTCAAATTTAAAGACGCCGACCTGATCGGCATCCCCTGGCGGGTGGTCGTGGGCAAGAAGGCTGCCGAGGGCAAGGTGGAGCTGGTGGCGCGCGCCCCCGCTTCGGGCCAGGACGTTGCGGATCGGGACGTGGCGAATCGGGACGTGGCGATCGCGGGCATCGGCGAGGAGTTGCGCAAGAGGGTCGCCGGCGACTCCCCGGCATGATCTCTGTGGCAGGAGCGACACGCCGTGTCCGGCGGCCCACAGCGGTTGCCGGCCGCAGATGGGCTAAGACGCCTGTTTTCAGCAACCCGTTCCGGCCCGCAAACCAGGACCGGGATCGGTTCCCGGCGTGCTCTTGTTCACCGTGAAGCCGGACGGCGAGCCGGAATCCTGCATCCGATTCGTCTGACAGCCGGCATTTGTTCGAGAATAGAAAAAGGCGGAAACCCAACTTGGCAGTAACCGTGAAAGTTCCCCGCGTGGCCGTGCATGTGACCGGCCGAAAAGTATTGATCGGCGCCGGCTTTTGCTGCGCCGTGGGCCTGTTGCTCGGCGTCATGGTTTTTTCGTT
This sequence comes from Acidobacteriaceae bacterium, assembly GCA_049679565.1. Classification (GTDB taxonomy): domain Bacteria; phylum Acidobacteriota; class Terriglobia; order Terriglobales; family Acidobacteriaceae; genus Palsa-343. The sequence continues at coordinate 5,137 of JBAUGH010000544.1, read as the reverse complement.
CTACTGGACGAAGTACGGCCATATCGTCGACGACCGCCTGAAGCATCCGCTGTTTACGGAGACGGCCAGCATCTATGCCGCGCCCGAAGAAATCCGTCCCGGCCAGAAACTGACGCCCGGCGACATCGCGCAGGAGCTGCAGCAGGCCGGCTATACCGTGACCGGCGTAGGCGCCGCCTCGCCCATGGGCACCTACGCCGAGGGCGCGCGTTCGGTCACCATCCATCCCGGCCCCCAGTCCTACCACGCGCAGGATGGCGCGACCATCGACTTCGCCGCCGGCGCCGTCTCCGAGATTACCGCCGACAACGGCCAGCAGCTCGCCGCCTATGAACTGGAGCCGCTGCTGGTCACCGGCCTCAGCGACGCCAATCGCGCCAAGCGCCGCCTGGTCACCTACAACGAGCTGCCGAAGTACCTGGTCCCGGCGGTCACCTCCATCGAGGACCGCCGCTTCTTTCAGCATGACGGCGTGGACTATGTGCGGCTTCTGGGCGCCGCCTGGGACGACGTGCGCAACCACCACTACAGCCAGGGCGGATCGACCCTGACCATGCAGCTGGCGCGCGGCTTCTTCCTCTCGCCGGAGAAGCGCATCAAGCGCAAGCTGATCGAGATCGTCATCACCTTCCAGCTGGAGCACCGCTTCAACAAGCAGCAGATCTTCCAGATGTACGCCAACCAGGTTCCGCTCGGTCAGCGGGGCAGCTTTGCCATCGATGGCTTCGGGGAAGCCGCCCAGGCCTACTTCGGCAAAGACGTTGACCAGCTCGATCTGCCCGAATGCGCGCTGCTGGCGGGCATCATTCAGAGCCCCAGCCGCCTGAATCCGTTCCGCCATCCGGCGCGCGCGCTGGAGCGGCGCAACGTGGTGCTGGACTCGATGGTCGAGACCGGCGACATCACCAAAGCCGAGGCGGAGCAGGCCAAAGCCGCCCCGCTGGGCCTGAGCCCGGGAGCGTTCGACGCCGGCGAAGCGCCCTACTTCGTCGATCTGGTCCGCGACCAGCTCATCGCCAAACTGGGCGACGCCGATTACAACGAGCAGGGCCTGCGTATCTACACCTCGCTCGATCCGCAGCTACAGCAGATCGCGCAGCAGGCGGTGGCTGACGGCATGAAGAAGGTCGACGATCTGGTGCAGGCTCGCTACGACCGCCTCGCCCGCGCCGCGGAGAAGCGCGGCGAAACGCCGCCGGCGATCGTCTGGCCGCAGGTCGCACTGGTGGCGCTCAACCCGCATACCGGGCAGGTGCTGGCGCTGGTGGGCGGCCGTAATTACGGCGAAAGCCAGTTCGACCACGCGGTTTCCCACCGGCCGACGGGATCGATCTTCAAGCCCTTCGTCTACGCGGCAGCCTTCAACTCTGCGCTGGCCGGAACGCCCCTGACCAACACCAACGGGACCAGTGCCATTTTCACCCCGGTCACCATCCTGCACGACGAGCAAACCACCTTCACCTTCGACAACCAGACCTATACGCCGCGCGACTTCGACAACAAGTACTACGGCGACATTCCCGCCGTCCAGGCCCTTTACATGTCGCTGAACAATCCGACCATTGCGCTGGCCCAGGAAGTCGGCTTCGACAATGTGGCCGCCCTGGCGCGCCAGGCCGGAATCACGTCCGTCAAAGCCACGCCGGCAATGGCCATCGGGGCCTACGACGCGACGCCTTTGGAAATGGCCGGCGCCTATACTGTCTTCGCGAATGAAGGGGTGAAGCTCGATCCCTGGTTCCTCGCCTCGGTGCGCGCCGCCAACGGCGATGTGATGGCCGACTACTCGCCGGATTCGAAGCCGGTCCTCGATCCGCGCGCCGCCTTCCTCACCGTGAGCATGATGGAACAGGTGCTCAACAACCCGCACGGCACCGGCGCCGGGGTGCGCAACCTGGGCTTCATCTCCCCGGCCGCGGGCAAGACCGGCACCTCCCACGACGCGTGGTTCGCGGGCTTTACCTCGAATCTGCTGTGCGTGGTCTGGGTGGGCAATGACGACTACAGCCAGTTGAGCGCCTCCATGGGAGCGGCTGCCGAAGGGTCGCGTGCCGCCGGCCCCATCTGGGCTGAGTTCATGAAGGACGCGGTCAAGCTCCCCGAGTACTCCGACGTGCACGACTTCGTTCCGCCGCCCGGCATCGTGCAGGTCCAGCTGGACGACACTACGAATCTGCTCGCCGATGCGGCCTGCCCCGACGACTACACGGCCGCATTCCTCGACGGCACCCAGCCCACGGATACCTGCGACCACTCGATCGGAGATCAGCGCAACATCTTCCAGAAGATTTTTGGGCTTGGAGAACGGACGGTGAATCCGCCGCCCCCGCCTAAAGTCGCGCAGCAGCCGCCGTCCCCCGGCAAGGTAGTAAATGCTCCTCCGCCGGCGCAGGCGCAGGACCAGCCCGCCCAGCAGGATCAGGATCAGGACCAGAAAAAGAAGAAGCGCGGCTTCTGGTCGAAGCTCTTCGGCAAGAAGGACGATAGTCAGCAACCGCAGCAGGATAATCCGAACCCGCAGCCTTAGTTTTGTTTACCGGCAGGGCCGGAGCCGGCTCGCCTCCGTCAGGCATTCCATCACAAGGCTCGCAGGGATTCGCGCTTCGGGCCCGGAGCCTTTCCATCCCGCCCCGCGTTAAGCTAAGAAAAAGGACTATGCCCAAACTGAAAGTGACCACGCGGCGCAAGCGGGAGATCGTCGACATCACTCCGCAGGTCGAAGGCATGCTGCCGAAGGAATCCGGCGTCTGTTTTCTGAACGTGCTGCATACGACCGCGGCGCTCACCACGGCCGATCTCGACCCTGGTACCGATCTCGATATGCTGGACGCCTTCGAAGCCATGATGCCGAAGCTTCACTACCGGCATCCGCACAACCCGAAGCACGTCCCGGATCACATTCTGTCGTCGCTGATCGGCACTGCGCTCACTGTGCCGGTTGACGCGGGGTCGCCGGTGCTGGGCACATGGCAGAGGATCGTGCTGGTGGAGCTCGACGGCCCGCGCCAGCGCGAGCTGCTCCTGAACTTCCTCAAAAGCAGTTAGCGCCAAAAAGAATGAAGGGCAAAGTGGAACGCCGCCGGCATCCAACCTCGCCCCTTCTATTCCTGATTCCTAAATCTTGACCGGAAAACTGGGATCCCCGCCTGGCGTCGTCGCGCTCTGTTCTGCGCGAACCGCCGCTTCTGCCGCCTGGAATCCCATCTTCGAGTGGGTTCCATCGCAAAACGGCTTGTTCACCGAGGCGCCGCAGCGGCAGAGGGAGAACGCCGCCTTTCCGGTCAGATCCCACTCGCGGCCTTCTGCGTCCACCAGCTTCACCGGGCCTTCCACGCGATACGGCCCGTTCGGCCGCACCGTGATCTTCACTTCCGACATGAGCATGTCTCCTGGGGAAAAATTCGATCTGCACTCCCAGTCTACCCGGCGGGAAGGGAAGCGCGGGACGGGCTTTCCTGCGGGCGACCCGATCCCCCGGAAGGTGCATGGCACGCGCGTGCTGCGCGGGGAAGAATGGAGGTTGCCCCCTGCGCGCCGGAGTGCGCAGCCGGCAGACACGACACAAACGCCCGCATGGCTACATCGTTCGCCCAGCCCGACGCGCCCCAGGCCTCTCGAGCGGAAACGCCGAGGCGGGACCCCTTCTTCGGCTGGACCCTGCCGGCGCTCGGAGTCGTGTCGCTGATCGCCGCGTGTGTCCTCTGGTCGATCAAAAAACCGTTTGCCGGCGATGAGAACTTCACCCGCGTGGAGCTGGCCGATCCCTCGTTCACTCACCTCATGCGTTCCGCCCTGCATCTTGGCGGCGGCGGCATGCCGCTCTTCTATCTCACTGCGTGGCCATGGGCGCATGTCTTCGGCCTGAGCGAGCTTTCCCTGCGGCTGTATTCCTGCCTTGCGGTTTGCGCTGCTTTCCTCGTTCTGGGTCGCGCCCTCGAGCGCCGCTTCGGCGGGCGGGCCGCATTTCTCGGCGCCGCCTTCGGCCTCTTCGCTTCACTGATCGTCATCGATCAGAACGTTGAAGCGCGCGGCTACGGCCTCTATCTTCTGCTTGCCGCGATCGCAGCCGTCGAGTGGCTGCGCGTCGCCGAAGATCCGCGACCCCGCCTCCGCGACCTCGCGCTGCTTGCCCTTACCCAGGCGGGACTGGTTCTCGGCCACGTGCTCGGGCTGCTCTACGCCGTCCTCATGCTGCTGGCTCTGATCGCGGCCGATCGCCTGCACCACCGCTTCCGTCCTCGCGTCTATGCCTGGCTCATCGCCGGCTGGCTCGCCCTCGTCCCGTGGATTCCCGCCATCCGCGCCTCCGCCGCCGTTGGCCGGCCGCATACCTGGATTCCCGTGCCCGCCTTTGCCGATCTTGCCATCGGCTTCTCCTTCTGGCTTTTCGGGGGGATCTATTACCCGCTGTTCCACGCTTTTCCCCTCGGCCTCTTTGCCGGATGGCTCGGCGCGATCCTGTGTGTTGCGATTCTCACCGGAGGGGCGCTGCTTCGTCTGCGCACCGAGCCGTCCCATCGGCCGGCTCTTCTGCTGGGCCTCGCTCTGCTGCTCGCGCCGCTGGCCTTCTTCGTGATTTCGCGCGTCCTGTCGCCCATTTACGTGGCGCGCTACATGATCCCTTCGGCCCTCGGCATCGTCCTGCTCGCCGTCTCTTCCGCGCAATCGCCGAGAATCCTCCGGAGGGCGGCGCTGTGGAGTTGCGTGCTCCTCACCTTCCCGGTCGCGGCAGCGCTGCTGGCAAAGCCGGTGAGCCTCCCGGTCGCTCGCATCGATCAGCTTGCCGCCGGCCAGCCCCTCGTTTGCGACTGGCTGGACGACTTCCTGGCGATGACCCATACCACCGCCGCGCCTTTGGCACCGCAGTATCCTCTCGACTGGCAGGCGGCGCTTGACGGGCCTCCCGCAGCTGTGGGCGCCTACCATCTCATGGAGAACTACCGCCAGGCCGGCTACCTTACCAGCGGCCTGCGCGACCTGCCCGCCGTTCTGGACCTGCCGTCGTTCGTCGTGCTCGACAGCACGCAGACGAACTGGTTCCATCTCGAGATCGAAAACAACCCTGAGTTTTCCTGGAGAGTGCTCGCCCAGGTCGACAAAGAGCATCGGGTGATCGCCGTCCAGCGCAAGCCGCTGC
>JBAUGH010000543.1:0-8034 GCA_049679565.1 Acidobacteriaceae bacterium | reverse complement strand
ACCGGGATGCGCTGCTGCTGTTTTTCCCGCTGCTGATCGAATCTTCGGTGCGGTACTGGGATTTTGGGATCTTCGTTCTGAGCCGTCTCCACCTGATCCAGACGGATCAGTTGCCGCTGACGCCGATTCGGGGATTTTACGTGCAGTGGTCCGAGGCCGCGGGGCTTCTTTTCTATGTGGCGCTGCTGGTGTTCCTGGTGATACGCACGGTTCGGATCGCGCGGGAGCGGGCGGCGGCGGCGAGCGAAATGCAGGCGGTGAAGACGCTGCAGGAACTGCTGCTGGCGCGGGCATCGCAGGCGACGCCGGGGTACGCGGTGGAGACGGTGTACCGGCCGGCGCAGGAGGTGGGCGGGGATTTCTTTCTGGTGTCGCCGGGGCCTGACGGGTCGATTGTGGCGATTGTGGGCGATGTGAGCGGGAAGGGGCTGCTGGCCGCGATGCGGGTGTCGCTGATTCTGGGAGCGCTGAACCGGGAGAGCTCGCGGATGCCGGCGGAGGTGCTGGAGCGGTTAAATCAGGTACTGCTGCATCAGGCGGATGTGGGCTTCACGACCGCCTGCTGCGTACGGCTGGAGGCGAACGGAAATTTCAGTTTCGCGAATGCCGGACATTTGAATCCTTATGTGGATGGTGGCGAAGCGCAGGCGCCGGGCGCGCTGCCGCTGGGGATTCGGGCGGAGCAAACGTACACGCAGGTGACGGGATATCTGAAGGCCGGGCAGCGGATGGTGCTGCTGTCGGATGGGGTGCCGGAGGCGCGGGCCAGGCGGGAGCTGCTGGGCTTTGAAAAGCTGGTGGAGCTCACGCGGCTGGGCGCGGCGGAAATTGCGGATGCGGCCCAGGCCTTCGGGCAGGAAGACGACATTACGGTGCTGGCGCTGGCACTGGCGTGAGATCCGCGGGCTGGATAGCGAAGAGGCGTGCCGGGCGGAAAGGGGAGCCATTTCGATGAGCGAGAGACGTGAAGAGACGAGGCTGAAAAGGCGGACGCGGTGCGGGGTTTGGGCGGGAATGGCATTGCTGCTTCTTGCGCCCGCGTGCCGGGCGGCGGTGACGGCGGCACCGACGCTGACGATCGAGGATCTGGGCAAGGGCACGGCGAAGCTGGACGGGCCGTGGCAGTTTCATCCGGGTGATGATGCGGGGTGGGCGGCAGTGGGGATCGACGATGCCGCGGGACAGGGCGGTTGGGAGCAGCTGACCCCGGACAGCGGCTGGGGTGCGCAGGGGCACCCGTCGTACACGGGGTATGGGTGGTATCGGAAGCATTTGCACATTACCGTGGCGCCGGGCGCGGCGGCGGATGTCGCGCTGGCGATTCCGCATATCGACGATGTTTACGAGGTTTACTGGAACGGGCGGCGGCTTGCGCAGTATGGAACGATGCCGCCGCATCCTTCTTATTTTTACGAGTCCGGAGTTCAAACTCTTGGACTGGGACTGATGCGGGACGGGGTGCTGGCGGTGCGGGTGTGGAAAGCACCGCTGAACTCATTCGACGACGGACTGACGGGAGGCTTTGCCGCGGCGCCGATCGTCGGGGGCGCGGGAGCCATTGCGGCCTTGCGGGCGCAGGCGGATTATGAGTGGCTGCGGTCGCGGCAGTACTTCTTTGCGCTGCAGTCGTTATACGGGCTGGTGGCGCTGCTCAGTTTTCTCTTCTGGCTACGAGATCGGTCGCAGCGGGTGCTGCTGTGGATGGCGGTGTACTGCGCATCGCCAGTAGTGGCAATGTTTCTGGTGGAACTGCGGCTGCCGCTCTCGTTCAGTTTTGCTCTGGGTTGGCTGCAGCCGATCCTCAGCCTGCATGACGTTGGGTTGTGGTTTCTGCTGCTGTGGCTGCTGAAGCTGCATGAGCACCCGCGGCTGGCGTGGTTCACGAAGTGGCTCGCGATCCTCAGCCTTGTCGTCACTTCGCTGGATGGCGGTCTGACGATGCTCGACTGGAGCCAGGCCTGGCTGACCCGCTGGGCGCAGCTGGCGGACGCAAGGCTGACGGTGATATTTACGCTGAGCCAGGCGTTTCCGCTGGTGCTGGTGATCCTGGGGATCCGGAAGCGGCTGGATTCTGCGCGCTGGCTGGTAGTGATTTTTGCGTTCCTGTCGTCGGGACTCTTCGAGCTGCGGATTGCGCTTGAGCAGGGAAGCCGCTAGACCCACTGGACCGTCTCGGATAAGCTGGCGAGTCCGCTGTTCACGATTGCGGGCAATCCATTCCCAGCCGCGACGCTGGCGGAGACCGGACTGCTGCTGGCGATTATCTATGCGGTATACCGCTATTCACGGGAGGCGATCGCGCGGCAGCAGGCGATCGAGCAGGAGCTGAAGAGCGCTCAGGAACTGCAGCAGGTGCTGATTCCGGAGGAGCTGCCGTCGCTCAAGGGATTTGCGCTGACCAGCGCGTACCGGCCGGCGGCGGAGGTGGGCGGGGATTTCTTCCAGATCATTCCCCTGGAGGGGGAGCATGCGGGATCGACGCTGATCGTACTGGGCGACGTGAGCGGCAAGGGGCTGCGGGCGGCGATGGCGGTGTCGCTGATTGTGGGGACGCTGCGGACGCTGGCGGAGGTGACCGCGGATCCGGCGGAGATTTTGACGGGGCTGAACCGCAGGCTGCACGGGCGGCTGCAGGGCGGCTTCGCGACGTGCCTGGTGCTGCGGCTGGGAAGCGATGGGAGCTGCGTGCTGGCGAATGCGGGACATCCTGCGCCGTTCCTCAACGGAGAAGAGATCGTAACGCCGGGCGCGCTGCCGCTGGGCGTGACCGCAGCCGCGCACTATGAGGAGCAGACGGTCTATCTGCGGGCGGGCGATCATTTTGCCGCATACACGGACGGGCTGCTGGAGGCACGGGCGAAGGACGGAGAACTGTACAGCTTCGGACGGCTGCGGGATCTATTTGCGGGGCAGCCGGACGCTGCGCATGCAACCGAGGCGGCGATGAGTTTCGGGCAACAGGACGATATCACGGTGCTGACGCTGACCCGGCTGGGAGCGGGCGAAGAGTCGCGGACGGAGCTGGTGGCGCCAGTGCTGGCGCCGGCGTGAGGGCATTCCGATGAACCTGCGAACAGCTACCGATTACGAGCGGGCGGCGCCAATCCCTGCGGTGCTGCTGGGCCTGCTGTGTCTGCTCGCGCCGATGGCGCGAGCCCAGGTGGATGCGACGCGGTGGAAGTCGGGGACAGTGGACATCGACCGGGGATGGAAGGAGCAGGCCGGGGACAACCTGGCGTGGGCCCAGGCGAGCTTCGACGACAGCCAGTGGAAGACCGTGGAGCTGGACGACATGGGCGCGGCGCAGCCGGGCTGGCACTGGCTCCGGTTGCACGTGCAGCTGGCCGCGGGACATCCGCACATCCATCTGCTGCTGGCCGGGGGAGTGGGCACGTACGAGCTCTACATCAACGGGCAGAAAGCGGATGGGCCCGGGCTGCTGCCGTTCTATGGAGTGACGCGGCCGACGGAACAGGTGATTCCGGTGCCGAACGGGACGACGGACCTTGAGCTGGCGCTGCGGACGCACGCGACGAAGACGTACCGGTACTACCATCTGCCGCTGTTTCTGACGGCGGCGCTGGGCACGCCGGGAGCGATCGAGAACGAGCGCGCGGCGATGGAGAGCGAGCGGCTGTACTCGGCGGTGCCCACGACGGCCATCAACCTGGTGGTGATCCTGGCAGGCATCGCGGCACTGGCGCTGTATCGCGCGCAGAGAGGGCACGCGGAGTATCGATGGCTGGGGCTGTATCTGCTGCTGCTGGGAGTCTCAAACGGGCTATCTTTCAACTCGCAGGCGGGAACGCTTGCGCTGGCGTGGAACGATTGCCTCGGCGATCCAATGATCTACGCGTTCACCATTCTGCAGATCGAGTTCACGTTCAGTTTTGCGGGGCAGCGCGTGGGGCGGGCATGGCGGATTTACGAATGGCTGTTGCCGACGCCGCTGATCCTGATGGTGCTGACGGTGGCGGGGAAGATCTCGGGCGATCCCTATTCGCTGGCGGAAGCGTCCGCGATTCTGCCGGCGGCGGTGCTGTTGCCGGTGATGTTGTTTCTCTGGTACCGGCGGGGGAATCGCGAGGCGGGATGGCTGATTCTGCCGAGCCTTTTGCCGGTGGCGGCGGCGGCGCTGTTCGATGTGGGGTTCGTTGCCATTTATGCGGGATGGGACCGGCTGACCTTCCTCGACGATCCGATTCCGGTGGGGCCGGTGTCGCTGCAGTTGGCGGACGTGGGGGATTTTCTGTTCGTGCTGGCGATCGGAGTAGTGATGTTCTTCCGGTTCACGCGCGTAAGCCGGGAACAGGCGCGGTCGGCAGCGGAGCTGGAGGCGGCGCGGGTCATCCAGCGGCGGCTGGTGCCGGAGTGTTTGCCGCAGGTGGCGGGGTACGCGGTGGAGGCCGCGTATTTTCCAGCGCAGGAGGTGGGCGGGGATTTCTACCAGGTGCTGGAAGCGAGCGGCGGCGGACAACTGGTGGTGGTGGGCGACGTGAGCGGCAAAGGATTGAAGGCGGCGATGACCAGCACCCTCGCGCTGGGCGCTCTGCGCACGCTGGCGAAGGAGAATCTCGGGCCGGCGGCGGTGCTGACGCGGCTGAATCGGCAGGTGGCGGAATCGCAGGATGAGGGATTCATCACCTGCGTATGCGCCCACTTCGCGCCGCAGGGCGAGGTGACAGTGGCGAATGCGGGTCATCTGCCGCCGTACCGCAACGGCGAGGAAGTGGAGCTGGAACCGGATCTGCCGCTGGGCGTGACCGCTGTGTGGCACTACACGGAGAAGATTCTCAGGTTGGCGGTGGGGGATCGGCTGACGCTGCTGTCCGATGGGGTGGTGGAGGCGCGGAACGCCCGCGGGGAACTATTCGGGTTCGAGCGGACGCAGGCGATCAGCGGCGAGTCGGCCGAGGCAATTGCGGCGACGGCGCGGCGGTTTGGGCAGGAGGACGACATCACGGTGGTGACGCTGACCCGGCGGGAGGCGCCGGAGAGGGTGGGGGACGAGGCCGAGGCGATGGCGTGAAGCGCCATCCGCGACGGGGCGTTTGGGGCGTGCCTGGGATGGGGCGCGCGGGGCTTACGATAGAGGAGAGCCCGGATGGCGAAACTGGCAGACGCAGCGGACTTAAAATCCGCAGACCTTAACCGGTCGTGGGGGTTCAAGTCCCCCTCCGGGCACCGTGGAATCGTGAGGAGAGCGCGATGGCGCCTTCGAACGGGTGGACCTGGAAGATGCAGGGTTCCGCTCCATTCTCCATGAAATAGCAAAGTGAATCTGCTCTTCTTCTGCCTCGGCCGCGTTCTTATTGCAAAGGCGGACACTGAAAGTTTCATCCGAGAGGCAGGGCGACGCCGACGTCCCCTGTGGTATCTGAGGGCATTAGCGAATCAGCGCTCATTGACAGCCCGTGGCCCGATCCCTGGTCCCAAGCTCCTTATCGGTACTCATCTGCTTTTCAGCACCAATCATTCTCAATGAGTGCCTGGGCCTTGTCAGCAACAAGTCACAATGCATCGACGGACTAGATGGCTATCCGGGTCGGCGAGGGCGCTGAGAGCTACCGACGGCTTGTCCGGAGTCGGACCCGGAGAAATGGCCGCCGTCGCCTGCGTGAGACCGGTTCGATGAGACGGCCGTAATCAGGTCAGCACGCTGGACCGCTTGTTCCACCCATGGAATTGCGAAAGCCTCCGGCATTCCAGGCCTCCCGGAGTCCAGGTTTGCTCAAATCCCAGTCCGGGCGAATTTCGCTCGAGACGGCGCGCAGGTCGTGCCACAGATCGACCACGGACGGACGTCCCCAGAACCAGTAACCGTTGTAGATGCTATAGGTGACGAGACCCGGCTTCGAGCACGAGCGTGTGCGGAATCATCGGGTTATGTTCGGGATCGGTGTATTCCTGAATGTCGAGATCTTTCTGAATCGTCCGGTCGGGATCGGAAAGGAAGGTCCACTGGGCCCCGGGAGAGGCTCGAAATTCCTCCAGCGTGTGGTGGTCGTCGGTCGAAATCGTGACGATCTGCGTGTACGCCACGGCGATCTTCGGGTAGAACGCCGCGAGTTCCAAATGCTGCTGGTGTTCTTTTGGGCAGTAATGGCCGCGCGCGAGCGTGAGGATCAGCGGATCGTCACCCTGCAGATCGCTGAGCTTGCGCAGTTTCCCCGTATGATCAGGCAGTTCATAGTCTGGAAAAACGCCTCCGGGAACAATGTCACGACGCATTTCCGATCTCCTTCGTGGACTATCGGCGATCTCACCCCATGAACGCGCTGACCAGCGCAGCGATCTCATTGGCAGCCGTGTCCAGGGCGAAATGGCCGCCGTCGACAATGTGGACCTCGGCGTTCGCAACATCCTTGCGGTAGCTTTCCGGCTCGCTCGGGTCAAACGATGTTTCGTATTTGCCCCAGATCACGAGCAGCCGCGGTTGCCTTTCACGCATCCACTGCTGCCATTTTGGATAGGAGTCAACGTTGGTTCGGTAGTCGTAGAAAAGGTCGCTTTGTATCTCGGCCTGCCCGGGCCGATTCAGAAAATAAAACTCGTCGGTCCAGAGGTCGGGATCGTGGCGCTCCACGTCAGGATCGCTTCCAACGTGTCGCGCACGCGCGGCCTCGAGGGACAGGAGATTGGTGCGCAAAGCGCTCTCATTGGCGGTGCGATCAGCCCAGAACGCCCGGCGCGTTATCCAGTTTGCTCCCAGCCCTTCGTTGTGGGCGACAGCGTCCTGCACGATCAGCGCTTCGATTCGCTCAGGATGCTCCAGTGCCATGCGAAAGCCGACGGGGCTGCCGTAGTCCTGCATGTAAAGGGTGTAGTGCGCGAGCCCGAGCGCCTCGGTGAAGTGGTTCATGGTCTCAGCCAAATGATCGAAGGTGTATGCGAATATCTTCGCGTCCGGCCAGTCGCTGTGTCCGAAGCCAGGATAATCAGGTGCTATCAGGTGATAGCGATCGGACAACCTTGCGAAAAGCGGCTCAAACATCCGCGACGACGATGGAAGGCCGTGGAGCAAAAGAAGCGGTTCCGCATTTCTCGGCCCAGCCTCTCGATAGAAGACCGACAGGCCGTCGACGTGCGTTGTGCGGTAAGACGTGGGATTCATCGGTGATTGCTTTCCCTTCATCATGCCCTCCGAAGCATCCGCAATGGAGGATAGGCCAGCCCCGGACCCCACTTACGTCAGCGTCCGCCGCACGCAAGGCGAGGTCCGGATAGAGGAGGAACTTACCGCCCATCTCAGGCGGCGGCTCTTCCCCTGTCGAGTGCGGGTAGAAGAAGTCTCAGAAGCGCCTCGTCTGAGAATGGGTTCTGACCTGAGATCAACTCGCGATCCTGAAGAACGTAGCTCTTCCATGGAGCGGCCACACTTACGTCGCCGCCCGCGGTACGTAAGGCGAAGTCCGGATAGAAGAGAACCTTACCACTAATCTCAAGCGGCTCCCGCTGCTGTTCTTCCGCCGTTGAAAAGATCGTCATCTTATACCCGGAGTAGATCCAGCCCTGAGCCTTTGCGTGCGCTCCGGCGGTATCGCCCGCACTCAGCGCGGCAACCACCTCCGTTGAATTCGGAAGAGCCGAGAGAAGTGAAATCGGGCCGTGGCAAAGCACCGCTGTGGGCTTCAACGTTTTATGAAAGTGTCTCAGCACGGTGCCAGCGTCGGGATCATCGAGAAGATCCATCATCGGGCCGTGGCCGCCGGGGACGAAGACAGCGTCATACTGATCCAGGCCCGATGCGACGACATCCGAGATGCGAGTTGGATTCTTGAGCCCAGTCAGGGTGTCGCGGAATTTCAGATAGTCCTGAAGTCTGGCCTCGTCCCCGCCGAAGAAATCGGGGACAGCCGAATGGACATCCATTTGCGGCGTGTTGCCCTTGGGGTTGGCGAAAGTGATTTCGTAACCTTCCTTCATCAGGGCGCGCACCGGAACCGTCAGCTCGTTGAGATAATAGCCGGCGCCGGTATAAACCTTGCCATCTTTCAATGGCAAGCCGTGACCGCTCGAGACCAGCACCAGGAC
>JBAUGH010000542.1:0-8310 GCA_049679565.1 Acidobacteriaceae bacterium | reverse complement strand
GCGCTCGCCACGGCGCGGGCCGTCATCGTGTGCGCCGGCATGGAGGGCGCGTTGCCCAGCGTCGTCGGCGGTCTGGTCGCAGCGCCGGTGATTGCGGTGCCCACAAGCGTCGGCTACGGCGCGGCCTTTGGCGGAGTGGCGGCGCTGCTCGGGATGCTGAATTCCTGTTCACCGAATGTCTGCGTCGTGAACATCGACAATGGATTCGGTGCCGCCTATGTGGCGGCCATGATTGTCAAGCAGGGATCAGCCATCAGAAATCAGGAGCCGGAAGCGGCCCATCCGGTAACGAGCCGGGCGGCGGCCGCTTCACGCGAACACTGATTGCGTTCCCTTTCCCGTGGGATCAGCGCCGGACGGTCCCTTCAGACGCCGACCGGCGTCGTTTTCTTCGGCTTCTTCGACAACACATAGAGCATCAGGATCACGGCGAGAATCGATCCGACCCCGGCGAGGCCGAGGATGCGCAGAACCGCGACTGTATAGCGCCCCTGGGAGGGCGAATAGCTGCAGCAGTAAAGCAGCACCAGATCGCTGAGCGTGCCGATGTGGTGATTGCTTGCCTGGATGATCGCCAGACGCACGTCGCGCGACTGATAGTTGACGCCGAACAGATACTTCGACATCCGGCCGTCGGGCGTCGCGATCATGATCACGCTGGAGTGCGCGAACTGATCCATCTTGCCGTCCGGACCGGGCACGCGAACATAGTGGAACCCGGTCGCCTGCGCGAGATCGGTAATCGAGGACTGCTGCCCGGTGAGGAAGTGAACCGAAGCGCCGGCATTCGGCGCATCCAGCATCGACAGAAAATGCTGCTTCTCCCCGACCGCGTCGGCCGGCTTGTCCATGGGATCGATGCTCGCCACCACCACGTCGTATTCCTTGCCCGCGTGGAATCCGCTCTGGCGCAGGGCGTCGGCCATGCCCTGCAGAACTTCCGGGCACAGCAGTTTGCAGTTGTAATACATCAGCGCCATCATGACCGGGCGATTGTGGTTGAAGTAGTCGCCGAGTTTCACGCTCCGGCCGGATTCGTCGGCAAACACGTCGTTCAGTGGCAGAGCGCGGTTCAGGTTCTGTTCGATGCCGGCATGCTTCTGCCAGCCAGGCGCCTGCTGCGCAGTCGCGCCCACCGGTTGATCGGCCGAATACTGGGCACGCGCAAAAGTCGAGGTCATCAGCGCAGCCACGGCGAGGGAGAGGGGAAGAAGGGCGTTACGGAACCGCATCACATCCCCCAGAATACGCCGTTGCCGCGCTCTCGCCGGAGCCTCGGTCGAGGTTGCGAATTTTTTCCGGGCGCAGCGATTTGGCTTTCCTGAGCAGCCAGGAAGGCCTCGCGGTCTTGACAAGTGATCGCGCTGGCGACACCCTCGCAGAGGGGCATTTCTCATGACCAGCAGCGCCATAACCAGCTCTCTGTTTCTCGAGTTCTCCCGCAACAAGCTGGCCGATCAGTATTGGCCGCGGCTGCGCACCTGTGTCGAGTCGCTCACCGACGAGCAAATCTGGTGGCGTCCCAACCCTTCCAGCAACAGCATCGGCAACCTGGTCCTGCACCTGAATGGCAACATGCGGCAGTGGCTCGTCGCCTCCTTCAATCGCGAGGAAGACCGCCGCGACCGCCCCGCCGAATTTGCCGAGCAGGAATCTCTCCCAGGAGCGGTGCTGGTCGAAAAGCTGGGCGCAACGGTCCACGCGGGTCTGGATGTGCTGGGGCGTCTGACCGAGACCGAACTTCTGGCGCCCTACGAGATCCAGGGCTACCACGTCACCGGACTCGCAGCGGTGTACCAGGTCATCGAACACTTCGGGCTGCACTATGGCCAGATCTCCTGGATCACAAAAATGCTCCGCGATCAGGATCTCGGCTTCTATAAGGACCTGAATAAGACAGGTCGCTCAACGGCATCGCCCCGCTGAGCTAGCTCCGCGTGTGCACCACCTGCTCGTACACTTCCACATACTCGGCAGCGGACCGCGGCCAGGAGTAATCCTGAGCCATCGCATTGCGCATCAGCCTGTGCCACGCCGCCTTCTCCGGGAAGACCCCGAGGGCGCGACGGATCGCGCCGAGGAATTCATCGGCGTCGTAGTCCGTGAACCGGAAGCCGGTCCCCGTTCGTGTCTCGGGATTCCATTCCTCAACGGTGTCCGCCAGGCCGCCGGTGGCGCGCACCACCGGGATAGTCCCGTACTTCATCGCGTGGAACTGGGCCAGGCCGCAGGGCTCGTAGCGCGATGGCATCAGCAGCATGTCCGCGCCCGCTTTCACCTTGTGCGAGAGCGTGTCGTCGTAGGCGATCTTCGCCAGTACCCGGCCCCCGTAGCGCGAAGGCCATGACCGCAGCAGATTCTCGTAATAGGGCTCGCCATCGCCCAGCGCGATCAGAACCACGTTCTCTTCGAGCAGCCGCTCCAGAGCCTTCTCCACCAGATCCATGCCCTTTTGCGTCGCCAGACGAGTCACGATCGCGAGCACCGCAGTCCTGTCATCCACCGTCCCCGCGCCGAACGCGTGCAGCATGTCGCGACGGCACTCCGCCTTGCCGTCCAGATTCTCAGCCGTAAAGTGTGCCGCGATGTTGCCGTCCGTAGCCGGATTCCACTCGCTGTAATCGACCCCGTTGAGAATCCCGCGCAGATCGGCAGCCCGCCTGCGCAGGGCATCCTGCATACCCTGGCCGTACTCCGGAGTCTGAATCTC
This sequence comes from Acidobacteriaceae bacterium, assembly GCA_049679565.1. Lineage (GTDB taxonomy): Bacteria > Acidobacteriota > Terriglobia > Terriglobales > Acidobacteriaceae > Palsa-343. The sequence continues at coordinate 5,600 of JBAUGH010000542.1, read as the reverse complement.
CTCGGCATAACTCGGGCTGACCGTCGTCAACCGGTCGCCGTACACGATCCCGCCTTTCAGGAAGCTGAACTGGTTGTAGTACTCCACGCGGTCGATCGTGAAGATCTCCCAGGGCAGCAGAAGCCGCTCCACCGTGGCCGCCGGGAAAGACCCCTGGTAGCCGGCATTGTGGATGGTGAACACGGTACCGACCTTCCGCAGCATGGGATCGAAGTAGTAGAGAGTGCGCAGGAAGACGGGCACCAGCGCCGCTTCCCAGTCGTGCGCGTGGAAGATGTCCGGCACGCCCAGTTCCTTGGTGGCCTCGAGCACCGCGCGGCAGTAAAGACCGTAGCGCTCCCAGTTGTCCGGGTAATCGCCGGCCGCGGTGCCGTACAGGCCTTCGCGATCGAACATCTCGGGACAGTCCACAAAATACATCTGCACGCCGTCGTGCACTCCGCCGTCGAGGATGGCCGCAAATCGGCTGTAGTACCGGAAGGGAATGGTGATGCTGTGGACCGCGTACTTCTTCTCCGGAAAGCTCTCCCGCACCTGCCGGTAGTAAGGCAGATAAACCGTGACCTTATGGCCCATAGCCACCAACTCGCGCGGCAGCGATCCCACCACTTCGGCGAGCCCCCCGGTTCTGGCCCAGGGCGCGCACTCCGACGCCGCGAAAACGATCTTCATTGCATAGACTCCGTTCTTTCGTAAGATGCGCGGGACCAAAGTTTCCAGACCGAAGTTTGAGGATAAACCTTCGCTGCTGGCTGGGAAGGTAGCAGAGCGGCATTCGTCATCGGCGCGGCGCGGGGCACAATAGGGAAGAGCTATGCCGTCTTACGCAAAGCACCGTCCGAAGCAGCGCCCGAAACTGGGCCAGAATTTCCTCGTCAGTCCCACCGCCCAGGCCGCCATCGTCGATGCCCTGGGCGACGTGTCGCGGCGGACGGTGGTCGAAATCGGGCCGGGACGCGGCGCCATCACCACCCTGCTCGCCCGGCGCGCGCGGCGGCTGGTTGCGATCGAACTCGACCGGGACCTGACCGCCGCGCTGCGCGAGCAGTTTCGTGAGCAACCGTCGGTCGAGATCCTCGAACAGGATGTCCTGCAAACCGATTTCGCAACCCTGCGGACCGGTGACGAGCCGAAGCTGCAGGTCGTTGGGAACCTGCCGTACTACATTACCTCGGACATCCTGCTCCATCTGTTTGCGGCGCACGCTGCCATCGACCGCGCCGTCATCATGCTCCAGCGGGAAGTCGGGGAGCGGGTCGCGGCACACCCCGGCACCCGCGACTACGGCCTGCTCTCGGCAACCGCACAGCTCTACGCTCGCGCGGAGATGTTGTTCACATTGCCGCCCAGCGCCTTTTCCCCGCCGCCCCAGGTGCACTCGAGCGTGCTGCGGCTCACCATGGCGCCGCGCTTCGCGGAACTGGACGTCGAGCCGGACCCGTTTCTCCGGTTTCTGCGCGCCGGTTTCGCGCAGAAACGCAAAATGCTGGTCGGAAACCTCCGCAAGGCCGGCCACGCGCCGGATCGAATCGCCGCAGCGTTCGCGGCCTGTGACATCCATCTGCAAGTCCGCGCCGAAGAACTGGACTTATCCGCAATGGCCTGTCTCTTCCGCAGTCTGCGTCCCGAATCCTGAGCACAGATCACAGCCGCCGTTCCTGTAACCCGCAACCTGCAACCTGTAACCTCGCTCGTCAGTGCAGCTTCACCGTGCCGTCTTCCTGATGGCTGACGCGCTGGAAGAGCCAGACGGCGCAGCCGGCCACGAATCCCACCAGCGCGATCCAGCGGAAGATATCCACGAAAGCCCACAGCAGCGCCTGCCGTTGCATCTGCATGTAGAGGGTAGCCAGAGCGGCGGGTTCGCCCTGCGCGTGCCCAAGCTGCTGGCCAAAGTACTGCGCCATGGCCCGCGTGTGCTGTTCGAACCAGATCCCATTCAGCGGAACATAGCCCGCCATGCGCGTCTGGTGGAAGCTCACGCGACGAGCCAGCATGGTCGCTGCCATCGAGATTCCGATGGAGCCCCCGATATTCCGCAGCAGATTAAAGATCCCTGTCGCATTGCCCATCTGCTCGTTGCGCAGCGTCAGCGTGGCCATGTTCCCGATGGGCACAAACAGGAAGCTCAGTGCGAACCCGGTGGCCAGGATGGGGAACAGCATGGAGAGCGGGCCGATCTCCGGGTTGATGTTCGCAAACCACAGGGTGCAGAGCGCGAAGCAGGCAAATCCCCACGTCAGCAGCCAGCGATTGTCGAGCCGCGCCGTGAGGTAGCCCACAATCGGCAGCCCGATCATCGAGCCGATGCCGCGCGGCGCAACCACCAGTCCGGCCGTGAGCGCCGTGTACCCCAGCACTTCCTGGTAGAACAGCGGCATCATCGCCACCGTGACATAGATAGCAAAGCCCAGCAGGAACACCAGCAGGCACCCCACCGACAGGTTGCGATTCTTCGCCAGAATCCGCAGGTCCACCAGCGGCTCGCGCGCATGCCAGGAGTGCCAGACAAACCAGACCAGAGAGACGACCAACATCGCGGTCGCCCAGCGAAGCCACACCGCCGCGAACCAGTCCACTTCCTGCCCCTTGTCGAGGATGATCTGCAGGCTACCCGACCAAAGGCACAGCAGCCCGAACCCCAGGTTATCGAACGCGCCGGGCTTGGCGTTTTTGATGTACGGCGGGTCGTGAACGAACCGGCTGATCATGAAAATCGCCAGCACCCCAATGGGGATGTTGATGTAAAACGCATAGCGCCAGCTGAACGAATCCGTCAGCCAGCCGCCCAGCGTCGGACCCAGCACCGGGGCCACCACCACCCCAAACCCGAACAGGGCCATGGCCGCTCCCCGCTTCCTGGGCGGAAAACCCTCCAGCAAAATCGCCTGCGACAGGGGCTGCAGCGCGCCGCCGCCCGCGCCCTGCAGCACCCGCGCCAGCAGCAGCATCCCCAGCGAGGGCGCCGAGCCGCACCAGAACGAAGCAACCGTGAAGATTCCAACGCAGGTGATCAGAAAGCGCTTGCGCCCGAACCGCAGCGAGAACCAGTTGCTCGCCGGCAGCACCACGGCATTGGCGATGAGATAGCTGGTCAGGACCCAGGTCGCCTCGGAATTGGAAGCGGCCAGCGAACCCGCGATGTAGGGCAGCGCGACCGACGCGATCGAGGTGTCCAGCACCTCCATGAACGTCGCCAGCATGACGGAGATGGCGGCGATCCAGGGATTAGCGGCAGGAACCGCAGCGGTTGCTGCGAACCCGGTCGCTGGCGGCGACCCGCGATTGGCAATGTCCGTCTGCACCCCGGCAACCGGCGGTTCCAAAACCGTCGCCATAGTGCCTCCCGGCCAGAAGCGGCCTTGCCCTGAACGCAGCACAACCGCGCGCGGTTGAGGATCAGAGCCGTCTCGACGGTTCAGAGTAGGGCTCTGGCGCCGCTCGCCGCTGTGCCGCCGGTCACAAGCCGGCTCGCGATTCCCGAACGGAAACGGGCGCAGGAAGCGAAAGCCGCCTGATGATCAGGTTGCATTTCCATTTCGAAGTGGACATCTTTGCCCGGGAACCGTAGGCTGGTTTTCTCTCGGAGACTCCCCGATGCCGGCCCCGACCCCAGTTATGGATCGCTCCGCACGATGACACTTTCGTTTGTCGGATTCGCCTGGAGAAACGTCTGGCGCCGCCGCCTCCGCACCGCGCTCACCCTCTGCGGCATCGGCATGGGCATCGGAGCCTTCGTCGCCCTCGTCGGCTTCTCCCGCTCCTTCGAGCATGCCTGGCTGGAGATGTACGAAAACGCCGGCACCGACCTCGCCGTCGTGCAAAAGACCTTCCTCAATACCTCCGTGGATCAGAGTGTCGGCCCCACCCTGCTGAAAATTCCCCAGATCGCCCGCGCCGCCCCCATGATCATCAACATGATGGCCGTCACGCCGGAGATCAACACCCTCGTCTACGGCTGGAGAGCCGACACCTTCGAATTCGCGGCCATCAAAATACTTCAGGGCCGCAAATTCCGCGACGGTCAGCAGGAAGTGCTCCTCGGCGAACTGCTGGCCGGCAGTCTGAATAAGAAAGTCGGCGACACCCTCGACCTGCAGGGCAGCACTTTTACCGTGGTCGGCATTTTCCGCAGCGGATCGGCCCTCGAGGCCGGCGCCATCATCATGCCGATCGATGAGCTGCAGCAGCTCTCCAGTCTGCAGGGCAAGGTCACCGCGTATCACGTGCAGCTTAAGCCCGCGCCCCCCGGCGTTTCCCCGCAGCAATGGGAGCAGGAGGCCGAAAACGCTGTGTCCAGCGAGTTGCCCGGGCTCCGCGCCGTTCCCGCCGCCCAGCGCGCCGCCAACAACCAGCTCGTGACCCTGGCCCACGCCGCCGCCTGGGGAACCTCGCTCATTGCCCTCCTCGTCGCCGCCCTCGGCATCGCCAACACCATGGCCATGTCGGTCTTCGAGCGGACAAAAGAAATAGGCGTCCTGCGCGCGATTGGCTGGTCGCGGCAACGGGTCATGGGCCTCATCCTCGTCGAGGCCGCAGCGCTGGGGGCTGCCGGAGGCCTGGCCGGCGTGGCTTTGGGCTGGCTCGCGCTCCATATTCTTGGCACCCTGCCCCAAACCGCGAGCATCGTCTCCACCGCTCTGCCTGTCCAGACCCTGATCGATGGTCTGTTGATGGCCATGATTGTCGGCATCGCCGCCGGAAGCATCCCGGCCTGGCGCGGGGCCCAGCTGTCTCCGGTGGAGGCGCTCCGCCATGAGTAGCGCCGTCCAGGTTCCCCCAGCCGCTGTCTCGCCCTGGATCCTCGAGCTGCGCGATCTGAAGAAAAGCTATGAGAACGGCCGCATCGAAGCCCTGCGCGGCGTCAGCCTCAACATCGCCCCGGGAGATTTCATGGCCATCTCCGGCGCCAGCGGCAGCGGCAAATCCACCATCCTGCATCTGGTGGGCGGGCTCGATATGCCGACCGAAGGAGCGGTCCTCTTTCGCGGCCAGCATGTGGGCAAATCGCAGAACGGCGTCCCCGCCATCGACCTCGACACCTATCGCGCGCGCTGGGTGGGTTTCATCTTCCAGTCCTTTCATCTGCTGCCCGCCCTCAACGCGATGGAAAACGTGCAGGTCCCCATGCTGGGAAACAAAATCGGCAACAAAGCCCACACCCATCACCGCGAGGAGCGTGCCCGCGCCCTGCTGGTAGAACTAGGGCTCGAGCACCGTCTCAACCAGTACCCCACCCAGCTCTCCGCCGGCGAACGCCAGCGCGTCGCCATCGCCCGCGCCCTGGTCAACGATCCGCCCCTCCTGCTCGCCGACGAGCCCACCGGCAACCTCGACAGCGTCAACTCCGCCAAAATTCTGCAACTGCTCGCCGAGATTCAGGCCAGGCGCGGCATGACCCTTATCATGGTCACTCACGACGAAGGCATCGCCGCCTCGGCCCATCGCCACGTGATCATGAAGGACGGCCTGGTATGGAAATAGGCGCCCGTCCCGCCCGTGTCGGGTGCCCCATTCAAGCCCGGTGTTGGCTTGAGTGGGAGAACCCGCTGTCCGCCATCCCTCGCCGTCTGCGGCCTCTGGCCTGTCGCCTGTTGCCT
>JBAUGH010000541.1:0-4606 GCA_049679565.1 Acidobacteriaceae bacterium | reverse complement strand
CTTCTATTTTTTCGGTCTTATCTCGTTCAAGGTGATTCGTTCACGAGGGGGATGGACAACGGTGCGGAGGACGGTGATCAGAGAGCGTTCAAAGCCGGAGTTTATCACTGCAGGAGAACCCCTGGTTCCGCTGTCGATCGTCCAAACCCCACATTCGGCAATCGCTTCCGCAACGAAATCCCGACCTCCGTCCAGCTATCCCAGGGCAATGTATTCAGGGACGAGCGAGCCGCGCAAATGGTCGCAAATTCTTCCTCTCGAATCTCCTGCTCCGGGACCGCTTCCGGCGGATCTTCGCCCCCCGGCCTCGGCCGTCGCGGATGGATGCTCGCCCCGTCAGGGTGATGCGCTGAAATTTCCCCCTGTAGCGGTACTATCAACGTATCCGGCAACAACTTGGGCTCGCTGCCGTCGCATCTAAACGACTACCCTGGCGGAGTTTAGCCGCGCTGTCCTTTCGGGCCCCCGGCCCTCAACTGTCCATCTGTGAACGCATGAGCGGTAACGGCAACTCGGGCTCCCAAAACGCCTGGGGGGATCGGATTCACGCCCTCCGCAATGTCCCGCTGGTTCTCAAAATTCTTTGGGAGGCCGGCCGCTCCGTCGTCACCTGGGGACTGATCCTTCGCGTCATCGTCCCGGTCCTCCAGCTGGGCATCGGGATCGTCGCGGCCAGAATCGTCACCGGCGTCGCCAACGCTCTCACCCATCAGCCCCAGTTCCCGCATTTCTGGTGGTGGGTCGGAGCCGAAGTCGGACTCGCCCTCCTCACCGGCATCCTCAGCCGCACCATCGATTACACCGACCAGATTCTCGCCGACCGCTACACCAACCACGTCAGCGTCCAGGTGATGCAGCAGGCCGCCCAGCTGGACCTCACCACCTACGAAGATCCGGCCTACTACGACCGCCTCGAGCGCGCCCGCGTCCAGGCAACCGACCGCCTGGCCATGATCCAGCAGATGGGCCGCCTCTTCCAGCAGATCATCCTCACCCTGATCTGGAGCGCCGTCCTCGTCTATCGCTCGCCGCTCATGGTCCTGCCCCTCATCGCCGGGGTTCTCCCCTCCTTCATCGGTGAAACCCACTTCGCCTTCCTCGGCTACGAGAAGAACTTCCGCCAGACCCCGCGCAAGCGCATCATGGACTACCTGCGTCAGGTGGGCGGCAGCAAGGAAGCCGCCAAAGAGCTGAAGCTCTTCAACCTCAGCGAGTACTTCACCAACCGCTTCCGCGTTCTCTCCGAGGGCATTTACGAGGAAAACGTTGCGCTGGCCAATAAGAAGATGCTGTGGGGCGGGCTGCTCTCCCTCATCAGCACCATCGGCTACTACAGCGCCTACATTTTCGCGATCTACGAAGCCCTTGCGGGCAAGTACCCCACCATCGGCGTTTTCACCCTCATCACCGTCGCCATCCAGCAGGCCAGCTCCAACTTCCAGCAGGCTTTCTCGACCGCGTCCGGCATTGCCGACCAGGCACTGTTCCTCACCGACCTGATTGCCTTCTTTGACATCAAGCCGACGGTGCAGAACAAGCCGAATGCCCTGCCGCTCCCGAAACCAATCCGGCGAGGCTTCGAGTTTCACAACGTTTCCTTTGCCTACCCCGGAACCACGCGGATGGTCCTCAAGAACTTCAACTTCAGCATCGGCCCGGGCGAGCGCATCGCGCTGATCGGTGAAAACGGCCAGGGCAAGACCACGGTGGTTAAGCTCATCACCCGCCTCTACGATCCCACCGAGGGCCGGATCCTGCTCGACGGCGTCGATCTCCGCGATTACGACATGGACGAGCTCCATCAGGAGATGGGCGTCATCTTCCAGGATTTCATGCGCTACGAGATGACGGTTCGCGAGAACATCGGCGTGGGCCGCGTCGAAATCCCCCACTCCGAAGACGACGTTCACACCGCCGCCGAAAAAAGCCTCGCCGCTGAAGTCATCCGGAAACTCCCCGATGGCTACGACCAGATGCTCGGCCGCCGCTTCGTCTCGGGCGTCGATCTCTCCGGCGGAGAATGGCAGCGGATCGCGCTGGCTCGCGCTTATCTGCGCGATGCCCAGCTGCTTATCCTCGACGAGCCTACGGCCGCCCTCGACGCCAAAAGCGAGCTCGAGGTCTTCGAGCGCTTTGCTGAGCTGACCACCGGGAAGATGGCGCTGCTCATCTCCCATCGTTTTTCGACGGTCCGCATGGCGGATCGCATCGTAGTTCTTGCCGGCGGACGTCTGGTCGAAGAAGGCACGCACCAGCAGCTCATCGCACTGGGCGGCCAATATGCGGAAATGTTCGAAATGCAGGCTGCCAGCTATCGATAACTTATTACTTTTCTGCCGCTCACCCCCAGGAGTCGGTTGTCTATGTCGGGACAGGTCAAGATGATCAATGAACAGCGACTGCGGGAGGCGGGGCTATCGCCGGATCAGCTCCGCGCCGCCGCGCACCGGGACGCACAACGCTGGACCACCGTCCGCCAGCCGCAGCCGCTTGCCGGGTTCAACGCCCGCGTGGAGCACGCGCGCCACAACCTCGAATCCCTGTTCGCCGCCCTTGACACCCTGCCCACCAGCGGCTGGCCCGGCCCCGAACCGCTGCTCGAAATCCGCGAAAACCCGCGCCTCTTCCGCTCCGTCCTCAACGAGCTGCGCACCATCCGCCGCAAAATGCGCCGCCTGCCCAACGCCGTCACCGACGGCCATCAGGAAGAGCCCCGCACCGCCGCCGTAGCCTCCGTCTATCTCGACGCCGCCGGATCGGTCTGGAACGCCGACGCCCTCCGCATCTATCTCGGCGAACTCCAGATCACCGAGCCGCTCCTCCTCGAAGAGCTCTGGATCCTGCCGGTGATGCTGCGCTTCACCCTGCTCGAACGGGTGCTCGAACAGGGGGCCGAACGCTTCGAGGCTCTGACCCTTGGCGATCCGCCTCGCTTCGAAGGCCCGGCCGGCGAGCCCGCCTTCGCCAAACTGCTCACCACCCGCATTCAGTCGCTGCGCGAAATCGCTTTCGTCGACTGGTTCTTCGTCATGGAGCCGCTGGTGGTCTTCGACGCCATCCTCCGCGAAGACCCCGCCGAAGCCTATCCGCGCATGGACTTCGACAGCCGCGAAGTCTACCGCAAAGAAGTTGCCCGCATCGCCCGGCGCTGCGACTGCACCGAAATCGACGTAGCCCTCCACGCGATTCAACTGGCCGAGGTCGCGAAGCAGCGGCCGGTCCACGATCCCCGCGTCTGGCTCCGCCAGGCCCACGTCGGCTACTACCTCATTGATCAGGGCATCGAGGACCTCAAAGGCCGCATCGGCTTTCACCCGCGCTTCATCGACCGCGTCCGCGACACCGTCCGCCGCAACTCGGACGATTTCTACATCGGCGGCATCGAGGTCCTCACCGTCATCCTCATCGGCGCCATCCTGCTGCCGCTGATTCCCAACCACTCCATCTTCGGCGGGCTGACTCTGGCCTTCCTGCTGCTCCTCATTCCCGCCACCCAGGGCGCGGTCGATCTGGTCAACAACAGCATTTCGTCCTTATTCCGCCCACTCCCGCTGCCTAAAATCGATCTCACCGACGGCATCCCTGGCGAAGACACGACCATGGTGGTGATTCCCACCCTGCTGCTCAGCGAAGCGCAGGTTCGCGACTTGGTGCAGGAGCTGGAGGTGCGCGCCCTCGCCAATCCCGATCCCAACCTGCATTTCGCGCTGCTCACCGATTTGCCGGACTCGACCGCTCGTCCCCGCGAAAACGATACCGACCCCCTCCTCGATCTCGCCATCCGCCTGGTCAACGAACTCAACGCCCGCTATGCCAACGACCGCAAGTCCGGGCGCTTCCTCCTCCTGCACCGGCATCGCATCTTCAACGCGCGCCAGGGCGTGTGGATGGGGTGGGAGCGGAAGCGCGGCAAGCTGCTCGATCTGAACAAGCTGCTCAGGGGCGAATTCGACGCCTTCCCGGTAAAGGCCGGCGGCACCGGCGTCCTGTCCCGGGTCCGCTACATCATTACGCTGGATTCCGACACCCAGCTTCCCCGGGGCACGGCCCACTCGCTCATCGGCGCGATGATGCATCCCCTCAATCGCGCGGTCATCGATCCCGACCGGCGCATCGTCACCCACGGCTACGGCATCCTGCAGCCCCGGGTGGGAGTCAGCGTCCACTCGGCCGCCCAATCGCGGATGGCGTCGATCTACTCCGGCCAAACCGGCTTCGACATCTACACCCGTGCCATCTCCGACGTTTACCAGGATCTGTACGGTGAAGGCAGCTTCACCGGCAAGGGCATCTACGAAGTCGCGGCGCTGCACGCGGTGCTCGAAAAGCGCTTTCCGCGCAACGCTCTGCTCAGCCACGACCTCATCGAGGGGGCCTATGCCCGCGCCGGCCTCGCCACCGACGTTGAGGTCATCGACGATTACCCCTCGCACTACTCCGCCTACACCCGCCGCAAGCATCGCTGGGTCCGCGGGGACTGGCAAATCGCGCAGTGGCTCTTCTCCCGCGTTCCCGACGAGTCCGGCAAATGGGTTCGCAATCCCATCTCCACCATCTCCCGCTGGAAGATCCTCGACAATCTCCGCCGCTCCCTGGTCGAGGCGGC
>JBAUGH010000540.1:0-3591 GCA_049679565.1 Acidobacteriaceae bacterium | reverse complement strand
GGTGAGGTGCTCGGCGACCAGCCGGGCCAGCGGGATAATGGCCGAGTGGAAGGCCTCGTCCAGCAGCTCGGAGGCGGTGGAGCGGTTCACATCCTGCTCGAGGCCCAGCAGCATGGGCGGCAGGGAGAAGGCATTAGCCACCATGCGGATGAGGAACTCCTGCCAGCTGAGACGCAGGTCGGCGTCGGTGCCGGCGGCAAAGCGCAGCACCTCCGGCTTCTGTTCGCTGCTCAGCAGCGGCACGCGGCCGGTGCCCTCGATCTCGTCCTGCCACCAGCGGATGAGGCGCTCGTGCTGGGCGGGCGTGGTTTCGTTCAGCCACAGCGCGTACTGCACCACCGCGTTCGAGGCCAGCTTGCCGGCGAAGCGATGGGCGCTGAGAAAAGCGTTCACCGTCTCGAAGGCGACTTCCAGCGGGCCCAGCCCGAAGGGCGTATAGCTGCGCGGATTCATGCGCACGTAGATCAGCTGGTTGTCCTGGAGGGGGATGAGGGAGTTCGTGCCGGCGAGGCCGGTGGCCTGAGCGAAGCGCACCGATTCCGGCTGGCCATCCCACTTCGGATCGATGCGGATGGTGGCGCCGTCCACCGGCCACAGCTCGAAGGGATGGGCCGGGTCGGCGGTCAGCGCCATCTCGATGGCGCCGAAGCCGCCTACCAGCGCGTCTTCGATAGCCTGTTCGACGAGGGTGCGGAAGGAGTCCGAGGGATTGGGAAACTCGAGGGACCGGCGCAGGATTTTTCCTCGGCCTTCGGCGTTCCCGATCGGGTTCGGGTTGCAGTCGCGCTTGAGGCGCACCTGCCAGTCCATGCTGGCGACGCGGTCCTTGATGAGGTTGATGGCGCGCCGGACAACCGGCGTTTCGGCAAACCGGCGCAGGTTGACGGGGGTCGGCTTGGGCAGAGCTTTGCCGGGGAAGGCATAGGGCGCGAGGACCGACGGCAGCGCCACGGTCTTACGCCTGACTCCGCCCGGCTCCGGCTCCTCTCTGCGGCCGGCCCCGAACAGCGCCAGCGCCTGTTTCCATTGGTCTTTGATGTTCACTTGCTTGTGCTCCTTACCCTCGGGGGCAGCCGGTAGCGTCCCCGTGTTGTTGGCTCCAATAAAAAGGGCATGGCGCCATGGCCATGCCCTGCTCGAATGCCTGAACTGCCTGACCGCCGGCCGCCTGTCGGCGAACCGGCCGGATGTTTCCACTCCTCTCCGCCGGTATTTTTGGCTGCCGGCTACGGGCTACCGGCTGTTTTACACGCGCAGCTCCCGTTGTGCGGTGGCCGCGACGCGCTCCAGATCGTTGACCGTGAGCACGCGAATCTGCTGCGCCTCCATCGTTTCGACTCCGAAGCGGTACTGGTCGATGGCATCGGGGTCGGGGGTGAGGCCGCTGTCACGGTCGCGCAGCGGCTCGACAATGGCGGTAAGCTCCAGTTCTGCTTTCTCCACCCGCTGGACGCCGGCGCGCAGCGAGGGCGCGCTGAAGGCCAGGATCTTGGCGGTTTCGACATCGGTGGCCAGCGACACCGCGTGGAACATGCGGATGAGCCCGTTGGGACGGTAGCCGCAGTCGATCTTCAGGGAGTCGCCGGGGCGGGTGTAATCGGAGGCGGCGATCCTGCGCCGCATCAGGTCCCACACGCCGGCCCGCTCGAAGGCGGTGCGCAGGTTGCGAACGATCGCCGGGCGGCCGCCGGCGGCCACCCGCGCCCTTTCTTTGCGCGGCTCGACATAGAGGCGGAGGAGCTGCTCCATCCCCGCGGCCATGTTCTCGGCCAGGCAGGCTTTGGGCTCGGTGAGCTGGATCTGGTGAGAGAACGAATCATCGATGACGTCGAGCAGCGGTTTCATGTCGGAGGGCGGTTCGTTGAGCCGCTGGCGCATCTCCGCCTCCATGGCTTCCAGCATGGCAATGTCGGCGTCGCGGTCGAGGCAGCGGACGCGGGCCCAGTCGCGGGTGAAGCGGACGGCAGCGGCGTCGGGACGCGCGGCATCCCTCAGCATCACGCCGATGTTGACGAACTCGTTCTTCACCGGGTCGGGCACATAGCGGACCAGGGAAAACTCGCACTGGAGGGTGTCGTTCACATGATCCTCCCAGGAACAGTATCGGTAGAGCCGAGGTCGGGGAAGCGGGTGGAGAGCCGGGCGTGGGGGGCGCAGTCCCAGTTCGGAAAGGGCCAGCGGGAGGATTCCCGGAAGGAGGTGATCATTGCGCGCACCCGGGAGCGGCGCTCCATCAGCTTTTCCACCAGATTCTCCAGCAGGCTCATCTCCCCTCCATACCATTCGGGGGGGATATTTTCCGCAATCGCCCAGACCCGCTGCGGATCCAGCTCCTCGATGCGGGTGAGCCAGGGCTCGAAGCTGTCCCAGCCGGTGACGCCGCGATACACCGCATTGCGGGCGTAGACGCCGCGCAGGGGAGCGTCGATAAAGCGCCACTCGCCGGCGTTGAAGCAGAATCCCTGGTCGATGAAGGCGGCGCTGTAGCGCCGTTCGCGGCCCTTGCGATGAAACAGCGCCTGGCGTCCGTTGGCATTGCAGGTCCACTTGTCGAGGGCCAGCGCGCCGGCAAACTCGCTGAGGTTGCGGACCTCGAGCAGCTGCTCCTCGGGGAGGTAGTCGGCGACATGGCCGGGGAGCAGGCCGCCGACGAGGCGCGATCCGAAGTGCAGGCCGGGGCGGCAGCGCTCGCGGCGATGGCCCAGGTCCATCTCCAGCTCGGGGGTGCGCTCGATGAGCCACGACGTCACTTCGATCACATCGCAGGCGGGCACGGTGAGGCCGATGAGCCCGCCGAGGCGGGTGGCCAGCAGCTCGTTGGGCAGGACCCGCAGGTGCTGGGGGTTGTTCTGAAACTTGACCACCCAGGGCTCGCCGTCGTCGGCCAGCATGAGGTGGCTCTGCGAGCCGCCGCGCATCTTCCTGATCTGCTGGACCGCCAGGATAGCCATGGGTTTCCTCGAAGTCCTCATGCTACGACACCTTCTCCGCCCGGGCGGCTGCGGCGCTGCGGCGTTCGCGCTGGTAACGGTCGGCGGTTAAGTAATCGGCGCGGGCGGAGAGCGCGACGGCGAAGGCCATGACGCAGTCGTCGTGCTGCCCGGACTGGGCGGAATATTTTCCATTGGCCTGGCGGACGAAGGTGCGGCACTCGCGCAGGAGGCGTTCGCTCGAGAAGATTTCGGGGCTCTCGACGAGCGCGCCTTCGACGCGGGCGATCATGGGATCGCGGGTGACGTCGGTGGTGCGCCAGCCGATTTTGTCGTCGTCGGCCTTGTAGAGGCGGTCGTAGACGAACTGGCCCTGGAGGTGGGCGATGACGGCTTCGCCGATGCCGTTGCGCTCGACCGCGAGCATGCCGTGGTTGTAGCGGCGGGCGAGTTTGCGGGCCTGTTCGGCGGATTCGGCCAGCGACATGTGCTCGGCGGCCTCGGCGCACTGCTGGCCGCTGCCGAGGTCGATGATCTGGATGACGGTGAAGTCGCCATCGACGCCGCCTCCGGCGGGATCGACGGCGACCAGATATTCGTGGTCGGGGACGGGAATCATCCAGACGCGGAGCCCGGTCCGGTCTTCCTCCTCGACGATTTC
>JBAUGH010000539.1:0-4210 GCA_049679565.1 Acidobacteriaceae bacterium | reverse complement strand
GGACGGGGCTTCGGCGGCCGCGGCAATTTCCGCAACTTCAAGCCCAACCAGCCCCACGGCGCCATCTTCTGGACCGGCGGCAATGGCGCCCTCAACGCTGAAGACTTCGCTCTCCGCGGTCAGAGCTTTCAGGAGCCTTCCTACTACAGCAACCGCTTCGGCGCCACCATCATGACGCCGCCTTACATTCCGAAGCTCCTCACCAGCGATCGCAACGACATGCTGTTTCTCACGCTGTCGGGCACGCGCTCCGTCAATCCGTTCGATGGATACGGCACAGTGCCCACGCTCGCCGAACGCGGCGGCGACTTCTCCGCGCTCACCACGCAGTCCGGAACCCCCATCACCATCTACAATCCCGCGGGATCAACCTGCACGGCCGGCGGCAACACCCCCGGGAGCCCCTTCGTGGGCAACGTCATCCCCGCGCAGTGCCTCGCGTCTCAGGCTACAAAGCTGCTGAATTATGTCCCGGCGCCGAATCTCACCGGGCAGACGGAGAACTACCAGCGCCTCGCCTCCGACGGCACCAACACCACCCAGCTCGGCGTCCGCTTCATGCACAGCTTTGGCAGCGCATCCGGGGCCAACAACGGCCTGATGCGCATGGCCCGCCAGTTCCTCGGCCAGGGCAATCCCACCCTGACCCAGAGCATGAACGTCAATTTCAACTACAGCCACTCCGCCTCGGACAACCTCAACCTCTTTCCCCAGCTCGGCGGCAAGAGTCAGACCCACCAGTATTCCCTGCAGGCCGGTTACTCCATCGGCAAAGGCCGTCTCACCAATAACCTCACCGCCTCCTGGAATAACTCGCACGCGCAGTCCACAAACTATTTCTCCAACGTCACCGACATTGCGCCCCAGCTCGGGCTCACCGGCCTTCCCCAGTCGCCACAGCTTTGGGGCCTGCCCAACATCACCCTCAATCAGTTCACCGGCCTGAACGAATCGCAGCCCAGCTTCACCACCCAGGAAACCGTCGGCCTCGGTGACACCCTCGCGTGGGTCCACGGCAAGCACAACGTCCGCTTCGGCGGCGACTTCCGCCGCGTCTACTACGACATGATCGGCAACACCGACTCCACCGGAACTTACGTTTTCACCGGCCTCTTCACCGAGCAGCCCGGATCGAGCGGCGTCAGCGGCACCGGCAACACCGGCGTTGGGGGTCTCGCCCAGTCCGGCTCCTCGCTCGCCGACCTCCTCCTCGGCCTGCCTCAGGAAACCACCCTCCAGGCCGCGTACCAGGAAACCCACCTCCGCGAAAATGAAATCGACGGCTACGCCCAGGACGACTGGCGCGCCATGAAGAACCTTACCTTCCTCTTCGGCCTTCGCTACGATTACTACTCGCCCTACTCCGAAGAGCATGACCGGCTCGCCACCCTCGACGTCAGCGGCGATTTCCTCAGTGCCGTCACCGTTACCCCGAACGGCGTTGGCCCCTACACCGGCAAATATCCCCGCGACCTCGTTGCCCCGGAGAAGAACAACTTCTCACCGCGCCTCGGCTTCGCTGCCCATCCCTTCACCGACACCACCATCCGCGGCGGCTATGGCATCAACTACACCGTCGGCCAGTACGTGAAGTTCGTGCAGAACTTCGCGTTTGAGCCTCCTTTCGCCGACGTCCAGACGAATGACCTTGTCTCGCCCACCCCCGCCGATCTCGCTGCTGTCGCCAGCTGCACCTCCTTCTGCCTCGCTAACGGCTTTCCGGCGCCCCAAACCGAAGGCAATTACGCCGTCAATAAGCACTACCGCCTGCCCTACGTGCAGGTCTGGTATCTCAACGTGCAGCGCACCCTTCCGTGGAACATCGTCTTTAACGTGGGCTACAACGGCTCCAAAGGCACCCGCCTCGACGTCATCTCCGCGCCCGGCCGCTATCCCCAACCCGACGGTTCCATCCTCGCCCCCAACGTTCTCTACGACTACGAACAGTCCGTCGCCTTCTCCAACTACAACGCCCTCACCTTCAGCGCACGCAAGCGCCTCAGCAGCGGCCTCTCCCTCCAGGCGACTTATACCTACGCGCATTCCATCGATGACGCCAGCTCCATCGGCGGCAATGGCGGCATCACCTGCGGCGCCAACTGCACCGCGCAAAACTGGCAGAACATCCTCGCCGAGGAATCCAACTCCAGCGACGACGTCCGCAATCGCGTCAACGGCAGCTTCGTCTACGAACTGCCCTTCGGTCCCGATACCCACCTGCTCACTACCGGCTGGTTCGGCCATGTCCTCGCCAACATGAACCTCTCCGGCACCTACAGCATCGCCAGCGGCAATCCGCTCACCCCCCATTACGAGGCCACCGTCGCCGACGTATCCCGCGGCACCACCGCCTCCCTTCGCCCCGACCGCGTCCCCGGCGTTTCCCTCAGCGCCGGCGGCAACAAACTCAACAACTGGTTCAACAAGGATGCTTTTGCCGCGCCCGCCGGCGTCTACGGAACCGCGACCCGCTACAGCATCCCCGGCCCCGGCACCATCTCCGTCGATATGTCCGCCTCAAAAAGCCTGCGCTTCGGCGACACCAAAAACCTCGAGTTGCGCGCGACCGCCGACAACGTCTTCAATACTGTGCAATATTCCGGCGTCGACTCCACGCTCGGCGACGCCACCTACGGCGAAGTCACCTCCACCGCCTCCATGCGCAAGTTCACCTTCATGAGCCGCTTCCGGTTCTAGCTATGAAATGTCATCCTGAGCGGAGCGCTGCAATGAAAAGATCCAGCGATCACGGACCCTCCCCGAGCGCAGTCGAATGGACCCTCTTCGCGTCGCGAAGAGTTTCGGTCGCGGCGCGGCCGACAAAATCTCTCTCGTGCCGGCCCTCGCTGTTGCAGCAGCTCTCCGCTGCAGCCCTCTCTCTTCTGGCCCTCGCTTTCCTGTTCGGCGTCCCCGCATTCGCCCAGAACCCGGCTCCGGCCCAGAATCAGCAGCCCTCCACCAACACCATCACTTTCAAGGTCAACAGAGACCTGGTCCTCACCAACGTCGTCGTCCGCGACAAGAAGACCGGCGAGATTGTCAAAGGTCTCAGCGAAAAAGATTTCAGCATTACCGAAAACGGCAAGCCGCAGCACATCGTCAGCTTCGACTTCGAAAGCATCGATCAGGCCGCCCCGCTCAGCGAAGCCACCATCAACGCCTCCGCGCCCAACGGCGTCTTTGGCGCCGCTGCCGGCACTGCCACCCAGGACGAGCTGCGCAATCACCGCCTCATCGTCATGTTCTTCGACCTCACCTCCATGCAGCCCGACGACATCGACCGCGCCCAGGACGCCGCCCGCACCTACATCAACAAACAGATGAAGCCTGCCGATCTGGTCGCCCTCGTCTCCCTCGACACCACCCTCTCGCTCGACCAGGACTTTACCGCCAACAAGGATCTCCTCCTCAAGGCCATCAGCAGCTACTCCGGCACCCAGGGCGCCGGCTTTGGCGCAGGCGCCACCAGCACCAGCAATCAGGTCGAAGATGCCAGCGCCTTCACCCCCGACGAATCGGAATACAACGACCTCAACACCGACCGCGAACTCTACGCCATCGAAGACATCTCCAAATCGCTCGCTTATCTCAACGAGAAAAAAGCTCTGCTTTACTTTTCCGGCGGGATTCAGCGCGACGGCATCGAGAACCAGGCTTCGCTGCACGCTGCGGTCAACGCCTCGGTCCGCGCCAACGTCTCCATCTACTCGGTCGATGCGCGCGGCCTGCAGGCCATCTCGCCCCTCGGCGACGCCACCACCGGCAACCTGCGCGGCGCGAATTCCTTCAACGGAGCGGCCCTGCAGAACAACCTCGACTCCAACTTCAATACCCAGGAAGTCATGGCCACGCTGTCCTCCGACACCGGCGGCAAAGCCTTCTTCGACTCCAACGACTTCTCGCCCGCCTTCGACCGCATCGACCGCGACATCTCCGCCTACTACGTCCTCGGTTATCACTCCACCGATCTCCGCCGCGACGGCGCTTACCGCCGCCTCTCCATCAAGGTCGATCGCAGCGACGCGAAGATTGAATATCGCCCCGGCTACTACGCCCCCGCCGACTTCAAACACGCCACCAAAGATGAGCGCGAGCGCCAGCTCGAAGACGAGCTCGCCAGCGATCTCCCCGCCACCGATATGGCCGTCTACCTCGAGCCCTTCTACTTCCTCGTTGCGCCCAATCGCTACTACGTGCCTATCTCCCTGGT
>JBAUGH010000538.1:0-1727 GCA_049679565.1 Acidobacteriaceae bacterium | reverse complement strand
GATGTGGAGGCCGCGTTTGTGGAGTTCATGGACAGGGTTCCGTTCTACGGGGCGTGCGTGGCGTGCGCGGACGATGCGCGGCTGGCAGGGATTCTGGCGCGGGTGGGGCGGCGGGTGTTCACCTATGGGGCGTCGGCCCAGGCGGATTTCGTGCTGCGGCTGCTGCCGGGTGTCCCGGCGAGCGAGCAGGATGGCGGTGCAGGACGGATTTGCCGGACGCGGTTCGAGGTGGCGGCCAACGGGGAATTGTACGGACCGCTGGAGCTGCACGTGCCAGGCCTGCACAACGTGCTCAACGCGACGGCGGCGGTGGCGATTGCGGCCCAACTGGAGGTTGCGCCGGAAGCGATTGCGGAAGGTCTGCGCGCCTTTCGCGGAGTCGACCGGCGATTCCAGGTGAAGGGCTGCGAGCGCGGAGTGACGGTGGTGGACGACTACGGGCATCATCCCACGGAGATTCGAGCGACGCTGCGGGCGGCGAAAGACTGCGGCTATGGCGGGGTGCATGTGATCTTCCAGCCGCACCGCTACACGCGCACGCGGGATCTGATGGAGGAGTTCGTGCACGCCTTCGACGATGCGGCGTCGGTGGAGATGCTGGACATTTACGCGGCCAGCGAGGAGCCGATTGCCGGAGTGACGGCGGAGACGCTGGTGAAAAAGATCGGCTCGGAGCGGGTGCGGTACGCGGGACCGGCGGAGGAAGCGATTGCGCGGGCGGTGGCGCGGGCGCGAGCGGGGGATGCGATCCTGACGCTGGGCGCGGGGAACGTGTCGCAACTGGCGCCGTTGGTGGTGGAGCGGCTGGCCGCCCCCTCAAGCCAACAACGGGCTTGAATGGGGCACCCGGTCGTAATCATGACGGCACACAGCAAAGCCCGCCTTGACGGCGGGCTTTCCTGTTGGTGCGGGATGGTTCCGAGTTATTGGTTGCCGGCGTCGGTGCTTTTAATGAACCGCGCGACGTTGTCGTGGAGCTGTTTGAGCGCCGAGTCCTTCACATAGACCATGTGTCCGGACTCATACCAGTCGTACTGGATATTGGAGGCCAGCTTTTCGGGGATGGGCAGGTGCTTGTCCTCGTAGAAGGCGGCGTAGAACGGAGTGGCGAGATCGTAGTAGCCGCCGTTCACCAGCACCTTCAGCCGGGGATTGGTCTTCATGGCGGTGGCCAGGTCGCCGCTGACATTCATCAGCGGACCGCCGTCGCGTTTGAAGTCCCAGCTGAAGCCGTTGCCGTACGCCTCGGGCAGATAGGTCTGGCCTTCGCCGTACTTGAGCGTGTTGCGGACGTACTGGTTGAAGAGGGAGACATAGGCAGAGGAGATAGCGGAACTCTGCGGATCGTAGGCGGGCTCTTCGCTGAGTGGATCGACGGAGGGCCCGGTGAAGCGGGTGTCGAGACGGCCGGTGGTGTCCTGGGTGTCGGCCTGGAGGGTCTTCTCGAACTGGCCGCCGGAGATGCGCAGGTCGCCGCGCATCAGGTAGTCGACGGGAAGGCCGGTGTAGTCGTGGAGCTTTTCCGCGATGGCCTGCTTATCGGACTGGCTGAGGTCGGTGCCTTTCTCGAGGGCCTCCGCGTAGGGGCCCATGGCGAAAGTTTCGACTTCCTTGAGGAAGGCGGGCAGATCGGGATGGTCCTGGGGAAGCTTGTGGTGATAGAGCGCGGTAGCGGCGTAGGTGGGCAGGCCGAGCTCGTACGCGAGGTCGATGCCGGGGTTCTGGTG
>JBAUGH010000537.1:0-3626 GCA_049679565.1 Acidobacteriaceae bacterium | reverse complement strand
AGACCATGCTTGCGACGATTCTCCGCATCTTTCCTGACGTCCCATTGGTATTGGACAAATCTCTTCATCTCGATGCACCTCGCGTGGATACGTTCCAGTTCCGAGGCGCAGTCGAGGCTCCGAAGAGGCGGCGGCGAGTCTCTACAATGTCCCCTATGCTACGGCTTAGCCGTAGTCATTGTCAATGACGCTCTTGGGTGTTCGCGCTGGGCATCCTGCCTCCATTGCTACAATCCCCTCACCGGACCACCTCCACCATGACCCCTTTGCGACTGGTCGCAATTTTCGCGCTTGCCACACCTCTCCTTGCCCAATCCACGCCCCCGCACCGCCCCAAAACTGTGACCCACCAAGCCGCTCTCTCCGCCGAAGCCGTCCAGCGCTCCGCCCTTGTGATCGACACCCACGCCGACACTCCGCAGCGCATGCTCGATGACCATTACGACCTGACCCAGCCCCTGAACGGCGGCTACCTCAACTTCGCGTCAGCGAAAGCAGGCAATCTCGGCGCGGAATTCTTCTCCATCTGGGTCGAGCCAAAACTCTATGAAGGCCACTACGCCCGCCGGACGCTCGAGCTGATTGACGCCGTCTACCAGCAGGCCGCGGCGCATCCGGACCAGATGATGATGGCGTATTCTCCCGACGACATTCTCCGCGCCCATCGCGAGCACAAACTCGCCGCGCTGATGGGCATCGAAGGCGGCCACTCCATCGAGGACTCGCTCGGCCTGCTGCGCGACTACTACCGGCTGGGCGTTCGCTACATGACCCTCACCTGGTCGAACTCGAACGACTGGGCCGACTCCTCGGGCGACGCCGACGATCCCAACGTTCACCACACCCAGGACGGTCTCACCGATTTCGGCAAGGACGTTGTCTACGAGATGAATCGCCTCGGCATGATGGTGGACATTTCCCACGTCTCCGACAAGACCTTCTACCGCACCGTCATCACCTCGCGCGCGCCGGTCTTCGCCTCGCACTCCTCGGCGCGCGCGCTCACAGCCGCGCCCCGCAACATGACCGACGATATGCTGCGCGCCGTCGCCCGCTCCGGCGGACCGTCGAGCCACGGCGGCGTTGTCATGGTCAACTTTTATTCCGGATTCATCAGCGACGCGTGGCGCAACGCCTGGAACGCGCAGGCGCCCGAGCGCCAGGCCGCCGAAGCCGCGCAGGTCGCGCAGTGGAAGGCCGAAGGCAGGACCATCACCTACGCCATGACCGACGCTCTCGACAAACAGTGGGCTGCGAAGATTCCCCGCCCGCCGCTCAGCGATCTCATCGATCACATCGACCACGTCGCCAAAGTTGCAGGCATCGATCACGTCGGCCTGGGGTCGGACTTCGACGGCATCCCGTCGTCTCCTGAGGGGATCGACTCGGCCGCGGATTTGCCGAAGATTACAGCGGCGCTGATGGCCCGCGGCTACTCCGCCGAAGACTGCCGCAGGATTCTCGGCGAAAATTTCCTGCGCTTCTTCCGCGATGTCGAAGCCACCGCTCATCAGCTTCAGGCGCAGGCGGATGAGCGCCCCGCCATCACAAAGCAGCAGCCGTTCCAGAAATAGCAGGAGACAAAATTGTCGGACCCATCTCGAACTCGACCCGGCGATCCGGTCGGCGGCCGCCTGCCCACCAGCCATGAACGCATGTCGGGGCGCCCCTGGGATGCTTCGTACCAGGACGGGCCCCCGCCCTGGGACATCGGCCAGCCCCAGCCGGCCATCGTGCGCCTGGCAGCGGCCGGCGGACTCGCCGGGCCGGTGCTCGACGCCGGCTGCGGAACCGGCGAGAACACGCTTCACCTCGCCTCCCTGGGACTTTCGGTTCTGGGCGTCGATGTGGCCGAGACCGCGCTGGCGGCGGCCCGGAAGAAAGCCCTCGACCGCGGCATTGCGGCGGAGTTCGTTGCGGCGGACGCGTTCCATCTGGATCGCCTGGGGCGGAGCTTTCAGACCGTGATGGACTGCGGGCTGTTCCACACCTTCAACGGCGAAGAGCAGCCGGGCTATGTCGCGAGTCTCGCGCGGGTCACCGAGCGCGGTGGATTCCTTTACGTGCTGTGCTTCAGCGATCAGGGCGCCGATGTCGGGCCGCACCCGGTTCGTGAGCACGACCTGCGAGCCGCCTTCAACGCTCTATCCGGATGGACGATCACCGCGCTTGAGCCGGAGCGGATTCACACCCGATTCAACGCCCAGGGCGCTCCCGCGTGGCTGGCGACGATCCAGCGGAACCAGCCCGATGCGGCCAGCCCTTAGCCGGCCTGCTTTTCCAGCGGCCGCCCGAAGCACAATACGTACCCATTGTTGTCGGCGACCTCGAAGGCGCGCAACCCTTCCCCGGTGTCGGCCAGTTCCCGGTGCATGGCAACGCCCTTCGCTGCCAGTTCCCGATACAGGCCGTCCGGATCGTCGGTCAGGATATACGCGTCCCACCGCGCCCACGCATGACGCGAAGAATTTGGCTGGGGATGAACGCCGGGCGCGATGGCCTTCAGCATCAGCATCACCTGGTCCCGCCCGACAATAGCCCAGAAGTCTTCGGCGCCCGTATCGCCGCCGCCGCGATGTTGCACCGTGAATCCGAGCTTCGACTGATAGAACGCGAGGGTCGTTTCCAGATGATCGACGATGAAGAAAGGAGTAGCGCTCTTCAGCATCCTGCGCCCCCCGGCCTGTTCTAGTTGCCGCCCTTGCCCAGACCGGGCACAGCATCCGTGCTCGCCAGCTGCTGCATCGTCTCCCGCATAAATTTGTGCGGATTCACCGGCGTGTTGTGGATGCGGACTTCGTAGTGCAGGTTCGGTCCGGTGGTCCGGCCGCTCAGGCCGACGTAGCCGATCACCTGTCCGATGCTCACCTGCTGCCCGGGCGTCACCGCGAACCCGGAAAGATGCGCGTACAGCGTTTCGATTCCATTGCCGTGATTGAGGATGACCTCTCGCCCATAACCGCTGGCCATGCCCGCGGACTCGACCACGCCGTCGGCCGTGGCGCGCACCGCAGTCCCAAAACTCACGCCGATATCCACGCCGGTGTGGAACTCGCCCTCGCCAGCATTCAACGGATCTTCGCGCTCCCCGAACGAGCTGGTAATCGGACCGATCACGGGCCACAGCTCAGGCGCGCCCGCCAGGCTCGCCCAGTCCGTCACCGGCGGCCCCGTCGCCAGATTGAAACTGTGCAGAGCCCCGTCCAGCGCGTTCGTCCGCAGCAGCGATAACTGGTTGAGCGACTGGACGTACGACTGCTCCGTAAAGGTGCTCGGATCGTCTCCGCTGCCCGGAGTCACCGGCGCAGTCGCCGCTCGCGCCATCCGGCTCTCGCGCAGGCCATAAAGTGCGCTCACCTGACTGGCCAGCGAGCCCAGCGAGGCCGCCTGCACATCCTTCTCGTGCGCCACCACCTGCAGCCGCTGGTAATCCTGCCGCAAAGCCTCCCGCTGCGACCGCACCTGATTGAAGGCCGCGGTCTTCAGCAGCATCCGGGAGTACGACCCTGCCATCCCGGTAATGGTGAACGCGCCCACCACCGCGGCGGCTACAAACACGCCTGCGTAATGCAAAGGAATCGGGATCTTGCGAACCGGCCCATCCTTCTCGCGGGCAACGAAAATAA
>JBAUGH010000536.1:0-4755 GCA_049679565.1 Acidobacteriaceae bacterium | reverse complement strand
GGGGATCGGGGGGCTGGGACATCTGGGGGTGCAGTTCGCGAACAAGTTCGGGTACAAGGTGGCGGCGGTAGGGCGGGGGCCGGAGAATGCGGCGCTGGCGAAGAAGCTGGGCGCGCACGTGTACATCGACAGCAAAGGAACGAATGCAGCGGAGGAACTGCAGAAGCTGGGCGGGGCGAAAGTGATTCTGGCGACGGCGCCGAACTCGAAGTCGATGTCGGAGCTGATCGACGGGCTCGGTCCGAACGGGAAACTCCTGGTGGTGGGGGCGGCGTTCGATCCGATTGAAGTGACGCCGCTGCAGCTGATCACGGGAAGCAAGTCGATTCAGGGGTGGTGGTCGGGGATCCCGATGGATTCCGAGGACACGCTGCGGTTCTCGGAACTGAGCGGGGTGCGGCCGATGATCGAGACCTATCCGCTGGAGAGGGCCGCGGAGGCGTATGCGCGGATGATGAGTGGGAAGGCGGAGTTCCGCGTTGTGCTGACGATGTGAAGCGGTCGGCGAGCGCTCCGCGGGCTTCGATCACGAGGGCGGATCGGGGGAAATATGAGGACGCGCTGCGGACGAATCTGCTGTCGTGGTTTTCTGACGGAAGCGAAATAGCCAGGCCGAAATAGCCGAACCGATCGCCGGGAGAACCCTGTAGTCTGGGCAGCAGGATTTCCTGGCCCGTAGCCAATGCGGATTCCCATCAAGAGAACTGTGGAGCGCATTCCCGGCGGGTTCATGCTGGTGCCGCTGCTGGCGGGGGCGGTGGCGCACACGTTTCTGCCGCATGCCGCGGCGTTCTTCGGGTCGTTTACCGGAGCGCTATTCGAAGGGGCGCTGCCGATACTGGCGGTGTTCTACGTGTGCATGGGGAGCACGATCGCGGTGCGTTCTGTGCCGCAGCTGGCCAGGCGCGGCGGCGCGCTGCTGGCGACGAAGATTGCGCTGGGCATTGCGGCGGGCGTGATTCTGGGACATTTTCTGGGCAACGATCCGGTGCGGGCGGGATGGTTCGCAGGGGTGTCGACGCTGGCGGTGGTGGCGGCGATCAACGACACGAACGGCGGGCTGTATATGGCGCTGATGAGCCAGTACGGCACGGCCGAAGACGCGGCGTCGTATTCGGTGATGTCGCTGGAGTCGGGCCCGTTTCTGACGATGGTGACGCTGGGGGTGGCAGGGCTGGCGAGTTTTCCCTGGCCGACGCTGCTGGGGGCGGTGTTGCCGCTGCTGTTTGGGATGGTGGTGGGGAATCTTGATCCGGAGATGCGGGATTTTCTGGGGTCGGCGACGCCGGTGATGATCCCGTTTTTTGCGTTTGCCCTGGGGGCAACGCTGGATCTGAAGCAGGTTTGGGCGGCGGGGCTGGTGGGGATCGGGCTGGGGCTGGGGGTGCTGACGGTGTCGGCGCTGGCGCTGGGGGTGGTGGACAAACTGATCGGGGGCACAGGGATTGCGGGGATCGGCGCGGCCACGACGGCGGGGAATGCGGCCGCGGTGCCGGTTCTGGTGGCGGCGGCGAATCGCAAGTATGCGGCGGCGGCGGGTCCGGCGACGGTGCTGGTGGCGGCGAGCGTGCTGGTGACGACGATACTGACGCCGCTGCTGACGGCGTGGTGGGATCTGCGGCTGCGGAGGAAAGCCCGCCGGCGGGAACGGGCGGCCTGAGGGTTCCGATCAGCGAATGAGGTGGAAGGTTCGGGACCAGCGCGTGCGGGTGAAGAAGTGGAGGAGTTCGTCGCGCGTGACGGCGGCCTGCGCTGAGAGCGGAGCGTTGTCGGGGAGCTCGGGGATGCGAACCGACCAGTAGACGAAGAGCGGCCGGCCCAGGATGTTTCGCCGAGGGACGAAGCCCCAGAAGCGGCTGTCGTAGCTGTTCTGGCGGTTATCGCCCATCACGAAGTAGCTGTTGGGCGGAACGCACACGTTGCCATCGTGGATGAAGGAGGTCAGGCGCTCGGACCAGGCGGGGGTGGCGCCGAGGTCGGTGGAGGGTGCGATGGAGGGGAAGTCGTCCACGTAAGCGTTGTAGTCGGACTCGGTGGGTTGCGCGGCGAAAGGTTCGTTTTGAGCGACGCCATTGCGGTAGACGATGCCGTCGTGCAGGTGGAGGCAATCGCCGGGAATGCCAATGACGCGCTTCACCAGGATCCAGTGCTGGCCGTCGGCTTCGAGGAACGGCGTGTAGAAGACGATGATGTCGTCGCGGTGGACCTGGCGGTAATGAACAAAAGGCGCCCAGGAAGCGGCGGGCGCGAGATTGGCGCGCTCGACCAGAACGTGATCGCCGACCAGAAGGGTGCTGGCCATCGAGGAAGAGGGGATGGCGAAGTTCTCAAAGAGAAAAGCAAAGATGAAGAGCAGGACGACGATGGTGGTGCAGGTGGAGGAGAGACTGAGGAGGGGCGATTCTTTTGAGGGCGCGGGAGCCGGTTGGCGAGGCATGGGCGGGGAACTCTCCGGCGTTGAATTCAGAGGGTTAGTGTAGCAGCGGCATTCAGAGAATGTTCACCGCTCGGGCGGCGAGGAGAGCGACGGTGGCGAGGGAGATGAGGGACTGGATCATCATGAGGGCTTTGGCCCAGCGGGAGAGCACCGGCACGTCGGTGGGAGAGAAGGCGGTGGAGGTGTTGAAGGCGAGGAAGAGGTAGTCGATGAAGCCGGGGTTCCAGCACTGCTCGCCCATGGCGATGCGGGCCTGCTGGTCGAGGGTCATCTGCGGGAAGAGGAAGGCGCCGTCGGTGTGAACGCCGCGCAGTTCGCGTTGGGTAGGTCCACCGCCATCGAGGCGCCAGTACCAGGAGGCGAAGACGAGGATGTTGGCGATCCAGAGGGCGGAAGCGGATTCGAGCATCTGGAGGGGCGTTTCGCGGTGGCGTGGGAGGGCGGCGATGAGCAGGCCGAGGGACCACACCATATCGGCGGTGACGACGGCAGTGACGAGGATGCCGAAGATGCGGCTGACGTTGGGCCGACCGGTCGCCAGCCCCCAGGCGTTGGGAATGAGGAGGGCGACGACGACGGCCATGAGGAGCCAGTCGGGACCGACGGAGAGGGATTCCGGGAGGGCGAGGCGGAGTCCGCCGATGGCGAGGAGGGCGAGCATGGCGGGCCAGCGGGGTTCGCGGTATTTGGGGAGGGAGGCCGAAGTGGGGTTCGTCGTCACGACAACCAGCTTACCCGCAGAGCCGGGCGCCGGTAGAGAGGCAGCGAAATACCAGCGAAATGCCAGCGCGCAGTCAGCGAATGAACCCATCCTGTTGCGCGAAACGGAACCGCGTCCGGGAGGGCACCCGGCGGAGTCAGAGGTTTTTGAGGTAATTCAGGATTTCGGGGTTGGTCCAGTCCTGGGGGCCGATGAATTTGCGGCGGATGATGCCCTTGCGGTCGATGATGTAGGTTTCGGGCGGCCGGGTGGTGTCGAACGACTCGTTGGCCTTTTGGGTGGGGTCGACGACGGTGACGATGCCGGTGATGTGGTTGTCGGTGAGGTATTGCTGGTAGGCATTGACGTCGGTGTCGAAGCTGACGGCGAGGACGACGACGTTGGGCATGTCCTTCTGGAGCTGGATGAGGGAGGGGAATTCCTCAAGGCAGGGCGGGCACCAGCTGGCCCAGAAATTGAGGACAACGATCTTGCCGCGGTACTGCCTGAGACTGACGTTCTGGGCGCCGTCGTGGACGGCCATGTTGGGAGCACGCTCGCCGACCTGGGCGGGGTGGCTGGTGCGGTTGCAGCCGGAAAGCAACATCCAGAGCGCGGGGCACAGAGTGCAGGCAAGGCCGAGGGCAAGGAGGCGAAGACTGCGGTGGCGCCGGAGATCATAGAAGCGCATCACCTTCCTATAATAAGGTGCATCTACCGTGAATGACCCGTTTCTGACCCTATCGGTCATACTCCCTGCAAGGAATGAAGAAGATTGCGTGGGGGATTGCCTGCGTTCGCTGGTCGCGCAGGACGAGGACGGCTGGCGGCTGAACGCGGAGTGGGAGATTCTGGTCGTCGATGACGGATCGACGGACCGGACGCGGGAAATTGCCCGGAGCTTTGCCGGAGTGACGGTGCTGGATCCGCCGCGGCTGGAGAAGGGCTGGACGGGAAAGAACAATGCCTGCTGGGCGGGCGCGCAGGTGGCTCGCGGGAAGTGGCTGCTATTTACGGATGCGGACACGGTCCACGAGCCGGGGCATTTGAGGCTGGCGATCATTGAGGCGGAGCGGCATGAGGCGGGGATGCTGTCGTACTCGCCGCGGCAGGTGGTACGGGGGCTGGCGCAGCGGGCGCTGATGCCGCTGGTGTTCAGCGATCTGGCGACAACCTACGCGCCGGCGAAGGTGAACGATCCGGCACATCGGGTGGCGGCGGCGAACGGTCAGTTTCTGCTGGTGCGGCGGGATGTGTACGACCGGATCGGCGGGCACGCGGTGGTGAAGGGCGCGGTGCTGGAGGATGTGGAGCTGGCGTCACTGGTGAAGCGGCGGAAGCTGGGGCTGCGGTTCCGGAATGCTCCGGAGGCGGTGTCGGCGCGGATGTATCGCAGCTTTGGCGCAATGGTGGAGGGGTGGACGAAGAATCTGGCGCTGCTGTTTGGCAACGCGCCGATGCTGGCGGGGATGCGGCTGCTGGAGCTGGCGGTGATCGTGGGGGTTCCGCTGCTGGTGGTCTCTCTCTGGTGGCTGCGTACGTCGGGGCGGGCGATGAATACCGGGGTCCTGGGAACGCCGCTGGCGACGGCGGCGCTGGGGCTGGTGTGGCTGCGGGC
>JBAUGH010000535.1:0-1856 GCA_049679565.1 Acidobacteriaceae bacterium | reverse complement strand
CTCCAGGTCCGCCAACAACTCGCGGACAAAGGGGAGGATCATCCTGTTCCCAGTCTAGCAGCGGTGGAAGGAGGTTCCGTGGGGCTGCAGGCAGATTCGCGCCTGTCCCGTGGCCGGCAGGAATTGCCCTAGAATCGAGGAATGTCCTATACGGCGGCGCTTGACAGCCTTCACGCGCGTGTCGGGGAACTGCACGCCCCGCCCGGGCAGCCGCGCCGCAAATTTCGGCTGGAGGAGATGCGCACGCTGGCCCACGCCCTCGGCCATCCGGAACAATCGTTTCGATCGGTTCTGATTGCGGGCACGAACGGCAAAGGATCGACGGCCGCGACGCTGGCGTCGATTCTGAAGAGTGCCGGTTATCGCTGTGGTCTCTACACGTCGCCCCATCTGGTTCGCGTGAACGAACGCGTGCAGATTGACGGCCAGCCCATCAGCGATGATGATTTTGCGCGGCACTATTTCCGGGTAGATGACTGCGCGCGCCAGTTGCTGGCGGAAGGGAAGCTGCCATCGCCTCCCAGCTTTTTCGAGATGCTGACGGCACTGGCCTTCGAGGCCTTCGCGGAGGCGCGGGTGGACCTCGCCGTGCTTGAGGTCGGAATGGGCGGGCGGCTGGACGCGACGAACATCGTGGATCCGCTGGTTTCGGTGATAACGGATATTTCTCTCGACCACATGGAATGGCTGGGCGATACGATTCCGCTGATCGCGCGCGAGAAGGCGGGCATTCTGCGCAGAAATGGCGTCCTCGTGACGCTGCCGCAGCACCCGCAGGCGAATCAGGCGATCGGCGAAGCAGCGGTGGAACTGGATGTGCGAGGGGTGAACGCGGCGGAGTATGTTCCGGCGGCCAACGCGGGAATGAGCGGGCGATATTCGCTGCAGGTTATGGGGGAGACGATCCAGGTGGAGTCGCCGCTGATTGGCGCCCATCAGAACCGGAACCGCGCGCTGGCCGTCGCTACAGCCGTGGAGTTGTGCAACGCGCACGCTTTCCGGATCACCCCGGCCCGGATTGCCGAGGGGATTCGGAGCACCCGGTGGCCGGGGCGGCTGGAGCGGATTCCATTTCCGGGCAAAGGCCTGGTCGTGCTGGATGTCGCGCATAATCCCGCGGGAGCGTGGGCGCTCCGCGCGGCGTTGTCCTCGATGCAGGAAAGAGGAGAATGGCCGCAGGGCTCCAGAAGCCTGCTGGTCTTTGGCTGCATGAAGGACAAGGCGTATCGGGAAATGGCACAGATCCTCTTTCCGATGTTCGATCAGGTGGTGGTGACGCCGGTCGCTTCTCCGCGATCCGCGACGGCCGAGGAATTGCTGGCGGCTGCAGCCAACACCGGAGTGCGTGCCGTAGCCGCGCGCGACAGCCGGGAAGCGCTGCAACTCGCCTGGAAAGAAGCTGAGGGCCTGGTGGTGGTCGCCGGATCGGTGTATCTGGTCGGTGAAGTAAGGCCCCTGCTGGAGTCGCGCGCGAAGGAGGACCTGGCGGTGGCCCAGCCATGAACGCAGGGTTCGAGAACGAAGCGCGGCCCGATCCTCTGTCGTCGCGGGATCGCCTGATGTCCTACGGGGTGAGGGCTCCGTTGTTCTTTCTGGCCACAGCCTTCTTTGGCAGCCTGGCGCTGGTCGCATCACTGTTCGAAAAGGATGGGCGGCGGCAGCACCGGATCGCACAGCGGTGGGCCCATGCGTCGGTGCTGGCTAGTGGCGCAAAGGTAACCGTGCTGCATCCGGAGCGGCTGCGAACGCAGGCGGCGGTATACGTGTGCAATCACCTGTCGTATATGGACACGCCGGTGATCTTCAGTTCCCTGCCGTTTCAATTTCGGATCGTGGCGCGCCACGACCTGTTCGAT
>JBAUGH010000534.1:0-4515 GCA_049679565.1 Acidobacteriaceae bacterium | reverse complement strand
GCTCCCTCGGCGGGCTCGCTGCCACCACCGCCGATGTCGCCCTCGTCCTCGAGGCCAGTGGCAAAGACGTCATCCTCATCGAGACCGTCGGCGTCGGCCAGGACGAGATCGAGATCGCCCGCCTCGCCGACATCACCCTGGTCGTCCTCATCCCCGGCATGGGCGACGACGTCCAGAGCCTCAAAGCCGGAGTGATGGAAATTGCCGACATCTTTGTTGTGAATAAGTCCGACCGCGAAGGCGCCGACCGCGTCGAGCAGGAAGTCCGCTCTCTTCAGTCCCTTGCCACAGACCCCGCGGCTCATACCCCCATCGTCCGCACCGTCGCCACCATGAATACCGGCACGGTCGCGCTCGCCGCCGCCATCGCCGGCCTCGAACAGCGCCTGCGCTCCGGCAATCACCTCCAGGAACGCCGCGCCCGCCACTGGCGCCGCCGCATCGACGCCATGCTCCGCGCGGAGCTCCTGCGCCGCGCCCTCGAGCACGGCCTCACCGAAGTCCAGCTCGCCGAGCATGCCATCCGCATCGCCGAAGGCAAAGAAGACCCCTGGCAGCTCGTCGCCCAACTCGCCCAAAAGGCCTTCTCCGCTGACTCCTGACTCCCCGCTCCCCTCTGCTCTCCTGCACGCTGTACCCTGAACTTATGCCCGAACTCGACCACATCGGCATCGCCGTCCGCAGCATCGACCAGGCGCGCAAGCTCTACGAGTCCCTCGGCCTCCGCGTCGTCCACGAGGAGACCGTCGAGCAGGAGCGTGTCCGCACCGCCATGATCCCCGCCGGCGACACCCGCATCGAGCTCCTCGAACCGACCGGGGAAGACTCGCCCATCGCCCGCTTCCTCGCCAAACGCGGCGAAGGCCTGCACCACATCGCCCTCCACGTCGAGAACATCGCCGCCGCCCTCGAAACTCTCCAGGCCCAGGGCGCCCGCATCCTCTCTGACGACATCCAGATCGGCACGGAAGGCCACCTCTACTTCTTCGTCCACCCCTCCAGCGCCGGAGGCGTCCTGCTGGAAATCTGCGAGGACCCGATCTCCGATGTGTAACAGCGGAGATCGGGATGGTCATCCTGAGCCGGGGTTGGCGCTCAGCGCGCGCCAAGCAGCCGAAGGACGATCTCCGATGTGTAACAGCGGAGATCGGGATGGTCATCCTGAGCAAGGGTTGCGCTCAAGCTGCGCCAACCAGCCGAAGGACGATCTCCGATGTGTAACAGCGGAGATCGGGATGGTCATCCTGAGCAAGCGCTGGCGCACAAGGTGCGCCAACCAGCCGAAGGACGATCTCTGATGTCTGAAGCAGCAATCATCCTCGCAATCGATACCTGCGGGCCGCTCGGCTCCGTCGCTCTCACCCGGCTTGACGCTGATGAGCCCATCCTCCTTGCCCAAACCGAGATCCCCGGCAAGACCTACTCCGCCCAGCTCGTCCCCGCCATCCGCGATCTGCTCGCTGCCCACAACCTCGCCTCCAACCAGGTCGCCGCCATCGTTGTGACACGAGGCCCGGGCAGCTTCACCGGCATCCGCATCGGCCTTGCCACCGCCAAAGGCCTGGCCGAAGCGCATTCGATCCCCATTGTCGCCGTCTCGCGCCTCGCCGTCCTCGCCCACAAAGCACAGGCGACCGCCGCCGCTCTCGACGCCTCCCGAGGCGAGTTCTACTACGGCGCGGACTCGCAGGAATCCCTCCTCACCCGCGACGCCTTCCTTGCCCGTGCCTCCACTCTCGGACCTCGGCTCGCCGTCTGCGAACCCGCTGTCCACGTCGCCGCCCCGTCCGCCACCCTGGTCGACCCACCTAACGCCGCCGACGCCCTCCTATGCGCTCTTCCCCGCCTCCGCGCCCGCGACTTCGACGACCCCCTCACCCTCGATGGCCACTACCTCCGCCGCTCCGACGCCGAGATCTTTTCCCAACCCGGTTCGAGGCCCGGCGCCCCATCCCGGTCCGACTCCGCCCCGCAGCCATGACAGCCGCCAGCCCGCCGCCTGCCGATTCATCGCTCCTGATCCGGCCGATGCTCGCCGCCGACCTCGACGCGGTCCTGGCCATCGCTGCAGCCTGCCCCGAAGCCCCACGCTGGACCGCCGCAGACTACGCCGCCTACTTCGCCGCCTCCGAAGCCACGCCCTCCCTCCTCCGCGCCGCTGTCGTCGCCATCCGCCCAGTCAGTAGCATCCTCGGCTTCGCCGCAGCCACCCTCCGCCCCGACCCAGCCGCTACCGGCTCCCAGTCCGGCCCCGGCTCAACCCTCTGCGAACTCGACTCCATCGCCGTCCCGCCGGATGGCCGCCGCCAGGGCATCGGCGCCGCTCTCCTCCGCGCGGCCCTCGCCTGGGCCGCCCAACACGCTGCCCGCCGCCTCGTCCTCGAAGTCCGCGCCTCCAATACGCCCGCTCTGGCCCTCTATCGCCGCGTCGGCCTCCGGATTGAAGGCCGTCGCCCTCGGTACTACGCTCATCCCGAAGAAGATGCCCTGCTTCTGGGCACGGACGTGACCTTCGCGCCGGCAAGAAACCCGTTTTCCACCGAAATCCCCATTGAAGGTGGGCCTCCACGGTGCTAGGTTGGTACGTCTCACCTTGTGTGAGCCAATTCGCCCGGCGTATCGATGCCGGTCCGCCGGGATGATCCCGCAGCGGAGGTGTCGTCTATGGGTCTGGAACCGAACGGTCAGCCGGATAGTGAAGCAATAAACCGCCTGGAAGCTGAGCACCGCCACTATTCGGAGAAGCTGGAAAGCCTGCTCCAAAAACCGTGGTTATCCGAAGACGAGCAAATCGAAGAAGTCCGCCTCAAAAAACTCAAACTCCATATCAAGGATCAGCTGGCGTCGCTCCGAACGCAGCCTCGCGCGTTCAGCGCCGCCTAGACGCATCCCACAATCCTCGCCTCACCTCCCGATGCGCGGTCCCAGCATCACCGAGGTGAGGCCTGTCCCCCCCGGCCCCCGCAAATCGCGCGCCTGCGTTCCCCCCCGCGCTAATCTGCCGGGCGGAAGTCGAAATACGCCAGGTTCATGTTTCCCTCGGTCAGAATGTGCACCGTCAGCACATTCCTTCCCTTCGCCAGCCGCAGCTTCACCAGATCCCGCGCCAGGTTCCAGTGGTGCCACTGCCGCCACGCAATCGGATCGGCCGCATCGTAGGTCGACTCGATCTTCAAGGATCCCGTCGCGTCCTTCCCGTTCACATCCAGCGCAATCGTGCCGCCGCGATTCGACGTGTACAGCAGATCGCCTGCGTAAATCCCGGTCCGCGTCACATTCACGGTGATCCGGAACCACTCTCCCGGCTCCGTCCACCCCACGTAAAGCTGGTTCTCCTCCGGCTGCACCCGGTCGAACGGGCTGTCGTCGATCGTGTCGTGGAACTTCGTGTAGGAGGTGTCCACGCCCTCCTGCATCCGGAACTCGTTGAGATACGTCCCGTCCGCCGGGTTCAGCCCCCCGCTCCCGTTATTCTTCGCATCGGTGTCGTGATACGCCACGCCTTCCCCGCCCAGATCGTAATACGCGCACTCCACGCGCCCCGGAATCGTCTGCGCCCCGCCCTGGTAGCGGCTGTCCGCGTACGGCTTTCCCCGGTACGCTGCCTCGTGTGTCTGCCCCACAGCCGCGCCGCAGCTCAGTCCCGCCGCCACTGCCGCCACCAGACGCAGCTTCTTTCTCGCCATCGCTCCAAACCTCCGCTCCTGAATGTACATCCAGCAACCGCGTCGCACCTCGCCCCTCCAAGTGTCCCGCGTTCCACCCTCCGTAACTGCAAGCGCTTCCAACCCGGCTTGCGCGTCAACCACATGCCGTAGAATGATGAAGATTCGCATCCGCTTGCGGCTTCCTGTCACTCCGCTTCCTTCCCGCTGTTACCGTTGTCCGCTTGCCGAGGAATCGTCTTTCCCATGGTCTGTGACGGCTATTTCTATGGATTGGCGCTGCTCGCAGTGGCCGCTCTCCTCTGGTTCTTCACCGGAACCTGGGAGTGGTCGCTCGCCCCGCTGCTCCTCGCATTCTTTTTCCTCTGGTTCTTTCGCGATCCCCGCCGTTCGATCCCGCAGGAGCCCGGCCTCATCGTTTCGCCTGCCGACGGCAAGGTCACCGAAGTCGCCCCCATCCGCACGCCGGAAGGCGAGCGTCTGCGTATCAGCATCTTCCTCAGCGTCTTCGACGTTCACGTCAACCGCTCGCCGGTCGCCGGGGTTCTGCGCGAGGTTCGCTACCGCAAGGGCGAATACCTCAACGCCATGAATCCCGCCTGCTCCGAGCGCAACGAGCAGAACCTCGCCATCGTGGACTGCAACGAAGGCTACCCGGTCGCCTTCATCCAGATCGCCGGCCTGCTCGCCCGCCGCATCGTCTTCACCCGGCGGCCCGGCGACGTCCTCGCCCGCGGCGAGCGCGTCGGCCTCATCAAATTCGGCTCCCGCACCGACATTCTCCTGCCGGCACACGCCCAGCCGCTCGTGCGCCGGGGCGACCGCGTCCGCGGCGGCGCCAGCATCATCG
>JBAUGH010000533.1:0-6360 GCA_049679565.1 Acidobacteriaceae bacterium | reverse complement strand
GTACAGCACGATCCCCACCGCCTGCCCCAGATTCATCGACCCGTGCTCCGTCCGCGTCGGTATCCGCAGCAGCCGGTCGCAGTGGCTCAGGTCCCGGTTCGACAGCCCCACCTTCTCCGACCCGAACAGCACCGCGACCCTCTGCCCGTCGCGCAGGCTTGCCCGCATCTCTCTCGCCACCACCTCCAGCGGATCCAGCGGCTCTTCCGGCTTGCGCCGCTCGCCCGCGGTCGTGCCCACCACCAGAGTGCAGTCCGCCACCGCCGCGGCCACGTCCGCAAACTCCCCCGCGCCCGCCATGACCGGCTCGGCGTTCACCGCCGAGCGCGCCTGGCGGAACGCCACGTCGTACGGCCGCACCACCCGCAAATGTGGAAACCCGAAGTTCGACAGAGCCCGCGCCGCCGCCCCGATGTTGAGCGGATTACGGCTCCCGACCAGCACCACCCGCAGCTTGTCGGACTCCTCAGCACTCAACATCCCCGCTCCTCCACCGCCCTTCGCACACGCAAACCTCCACGCCCCAGAGTCAAACTTACGCGCCTGCACCCCTGCCGACCCACGCTTCCCGCCACCCGGAGATGCCCCCGCATCCCTCGCCGGCGCTCCCCGGGCAAATTCCAGATGGCATAATAAGCTGAAAACAAAGGCTCACTCGGCGCACGGGAGCAGGATCCGCTGACAACTCGAGGCCCCGGGGCAAAAAATGGAATGGTTCCTGCATCTCCCTTAACTTGAAGCCCTTGTCCACCAGCCGTCCGCGGCCCCTGAGTTTTCATCCCTGGAGTCTGTCATCATGCCGAAACGCGTAAGCCTCCTCATCCTGCTTGCCTTCACCGCGGCCGCCGCCTGGGCACAAAGTCCCCGCTCCGCGGTCGGCGGCGAGGGCAGCCTCTGGGCCGGCGGCGAAATGTCCTCCTTCAATCCCGACTACAGCTGCAGCAGCGCCGTCCCCTTCCGCTGCGCCCATCAGCTTTTTGGCCCCGCCGTCTTCTTCGAATTCAATCTGCGTCCCCGCTGGGGCGCTGAAGGAGAAGCCCGATGGATGGACTGGCACGGCGAGGGCGGCCAGAGCGAATCCAATTACCTGCTCGGGCCCCGCTATCGCCTCTTCCAATACCACCGCCTCAACGGCTGGGCCAAAATGATGTTCGGCGGCGGCTGGACCACCACCCCTTACTACCCCCAGGCCGGCAGCCTCCGAGGCAGCTACTTCGTCTACGCGCCCGGCGGCACCCTCTCCTACCGCCTTACCTCGCACCTCGCCATTCGCGGTGACTATGAGTACCAGTTCTGGCCGTCCTTCGTGGGCCCGTCCACCTTCAGCGGCGGCACCGTGATCGAACACAACCACGGCCTCACCCCCAACGGCTTCAGCGTCGGGGTCGCCTGGCGCTTCCTCGGCCAGTAGGCCCCGACCCCTCTCCGGCAGCCGCCCCTCCCCAAAAACAACGACGCCGCCCCTGAGGGCGGCGTCTCGTGTCCCGTCTATTCCGGTTGTATCAGAGAGTCGACTCGATCTCGAAGCCCCACGCCTCCAGCAGCGACTCGGGGATATACTTCGAGTTCCGGTTCCGGCGCGCCCACTCCCGCAACCGCGTGGAGCGGACATACTGATCCGGGGTCAGCTTAAACTCCTTGACCACCTGCTCAAAGGAAGTCACGGTCGGGACCACCGGGCCGATCGGCTCCGGCTTGCCCCAATTAGGATTGCCACGACGCTTTGCCATGAATAATTTGCCCTCTGCTAGGTTTGGTGACGTTCTAAAATCCGGCCCTCGTACTGCGATCACCGGGAGGTCACAAACCTTTCTATTATAAGTATTTTCCCTATGAAAATCAAGAGAAAAATGCCCTCCGGCGACCCGGATTCACCAATCTATTCAATTAGATGACTCGCCCGCACCTCCGGGTGCACTCCCTCCCGGCTCCCTTCCTCCGACTCCGTCCGGCTGCTTCCGCGGAGTCTATGGGACCTGCCGGTTCCCCGGTTCCCCGGTTGTCGGCCCTTCTCCCCCATCTTCCTTGGACGAAAACCGGCGCCGCCCGTTACGGCCCCACGAGGATTTCTCTACGCCTCCGTAACCGGCGCTCCCGGGATTTTCCTCGGGCATCGGCTCCCCTCCGCCGGGTTGTCGACGTCCGTATCGGCTCTTATGCCGGGGTCATCTTCACTTTTCGCGGCCGTTGCGCGGAATGCTGAGCCTCAAGTGACGTGGGTGGGCTCGCGCTCCCCATGGCCGTGCGCACGCCCTCGCCCGTGCCCCCCGCGTTTCAGCTCCTTCCCCGAGCTTGTCAGCACCAGCTTCCCCAACTCCACGCCCCGCAGCGCCCGCAGCCGGTCGGCCACTTCCTGGATCTCGCGGCTCCGCCCCTTCATGATGATCACTTCCAGGCAGTAGTTGTGATCCAGGTGCACATGGGTCGCCGCCAGCACCATCGCCCCGGCCCCATGCTGCGCCGCCGTCAGCTTCTCCGACAACTCCGGCACATGGTGGTCGTACACCAGTGTCAGCGTGCCCACCATCGGCTGGTTCGTGTCCACCGACTCCCCCAGCAGCGCCTCGCGAATCAGATCCCGGATCGCCTCGGACCGGTTCTGATACCCCCGCCGCGCGAGCAGCCCGTCAAACTCCCGCAGCAGATCTTCTTCCAGCGATACCCCCGTCCGGCTTAGCTGCGACATGCCTGTTCTCCGCACCGATTCTATCGCCGCTCTCGCTGGCCTCGCCGCGCCGTCACTCCCGAATCCCGAATCAGTACCGTGTCGGCTTGCTGGTGACCACGGATGATCGTCAGCTCTTTGCCGGCGGAGGAGGAGTCGAAATTCCGGATGAACTCCGACTTGAAATCTGTGACCTGCCTTCCCGCGACCCGTTCAGCGGCTGCAGCCGGAGATTGTCCGTCTGCTCTTCATTACTGTGGACTGATCACTGCCCACTGTTCACTGTCCATCACCGTTCCCCGCTTCGCAAACAGCTTGTCCAGCAGCGCCCGATGCAGGTCCGGCTCGGTATCCGCGCAGCAGTCCCCGATCACCACCACCCGAAAGTCCTTGTCGAACGCCTCCACCAGCGTCGACAGCACCACTCCGCTGGTCGCGATCCCGAACAGCACCAGCGTGTCGATCGACCGGGACCGCAGGATCATCTCCAGATCGGTTCCCGCAAACGCGCTCACCCGGTGCTTGGTGATCACCACCTCATCGCCCACCGGAGCCACCGCCGGGTGAATCTCCGCCCCCGGTCCCGAAAACAGCTTCTGCCGCTGCGGATCGCTGCGCAGCGCATGGAACGCCTTGTTGTTCGGGCTGACCTCAGGGAACCCGGGCCGGAACCCGACCTTCACGTGCATCACCGTAAATCCCCGCTCCCGCGCCGCGCGCAGCACCTCCGCCGCCCGCGCCAGAAACCCCTCGTCCCCCTGGGTATAGATCGCCACAATCCCCGCATGCAGATCCATGCTCAGCACC
Source organism: Acidobacteriaceae bacterium (assembly GCA_049679565.1). Lineage (GTDB taxonomy): Bacteria > Acidobacteriota > Terriglobia > Terriglobales > Acidobacteriaceae > Palsa-343. The sequence goes on along the minus strand of JBAUGH010000533.1, from coordinate 2,888 downwards.
GCCGTCCGCTGCGCATCCAGCCCGCCTTCCACAGCCATGCCTGCCTCCTCTCCGTCGCCTCGTCTCGCCCCAGTAAACCACGTTCGCCGTCCCCCGCGAACCGCGTTCCGCAACTCATCCTGCCTCCGCGGCGATCGCTGCCTTCAGTGCCAGGCTATTCACTGCCGGGCGAAGACCGCAGTAACTCTGCGCCGCTTGTGCCGTTGCCGCTTTAGGAATCTGCGCTGCGAAAATGCCGGCCGTTCATGCATTCCATGCTATGCATGCGAGAGCGCTCGCTGGGCTGCGCTCCGCGCATGAGTTACTGTCCTCACCTACCCAGTTACCAGACTGATTGTAAGAAGTTACCGGCTCTGATCTTAAGTGGTATGGTCTGGAAAACGCGCATCGCGGATGATCTTTCCTGACTACGCCGCCCGAGAAAATATCGCACTTGCTGGTGACTACGGTCATCGCGCGGACCAGCCCGGAATTCGAATCGGCGTGAACCGGGCAGGGTGAGACTGACAAAGGGAGACCCGCCAGGATTGGCGCAAAAATCTATGCTCGCTGGAAATGCGCGGCTCGGCGGCGATCCTGTGCGCCGGACCGATCAGGAACGGGAAAAGGTGTTCTCCGGATGGCCTCCGGTGAACCACCGCGGCCGACTGCTCGCGCGATCCCGGAGACTCCTCGCCCTCCTGCTTCTGAGTCTGCTCCCCTGTCTTGCGGCGCCGGCCTGTTCCGCTGCCGACCGCCCCCAGGCGGCGCATCATAGCCCCCATTTCTGGCAGCTCGCCACGGCTCGCAGCAGCCTCCATCCTGCGCACAGCGAGACGCCAACGACGCAGCCTCGCCCGCTGATCGAGCAGGTGCGATTCAACCAGACCGCTCTCCCCTTCGACCAGGGAGTCACCGCCGGCCCGGGCGCCGGCGATCTGGAGATTCAGTTCGCCGCCCCGGCCTCAGCCGCCGGCCACCTGCGTTACCGGCTCCTCGGTTTCGACAAGGACTGGAAAGAAGCGGGCAAAGAACGCGAGGTCCTCTACCGCCGCCTCCCGCCGGGCCGCTATGAGTTCGATTGCCAGGAGGCGGAGAACGCCGCCTTCCGCAACCCCGTCGTGGAGAGCTTCCGCATCACGGTGCTTGCATCCTATTGGCAAGTGGGATGGATCCGCACCCTGTGCATCGTTCTCCTGCTGTTCCTCATCCTCGCGCTGCACAAGCTGCGCGTTCGCTATCTGCTGCGGCACGCTCAGAAGCTGCAGGAGACGGTGAACCAGACCCGAGCCGAGCTCACCCTGGCCGCCAGGATGGCCGGCGATGCCCAGGAGGCGCTCAAAGAACAGGCCCTCAAGGACAGCCTCACCGGCCTGTGGAACCGAAGAGCGCTTTTCGCCATGCTGGAGCGCGAGGTCTGCCGCGCGCAGCGCGATCGCTTCCCCATCACCGTGGTGATGATCGATCTCGATCACTTCAAGCGGATCAATGACACCTACGGCCACCTTACCGGCGACCAGGTGCTCCGCGAAGCCAGCGGACGCCTTCTCGAAGCTATGCGTCCCTACGATTTTGCCGGGCGCTACGGCGGCGAGGAATTCCTCGTGGTTCTGCCCAGTTGTTCTCCCCAGTTCGGGGAGCGGCGCGCCGAAGATTTCCGCCGCGCCATCGCCGAGAGGCCGGTTCCAACGGCCGCCGGCCCCCTCGCCGTCACCTGCAGCCTGGGCATGGCCGTCTACGACGGCGCCATGCCGCCGGACGATCTCATCCACCAGGCTGACGAAGCTCTCTATCGCGCCAAGGGGCTGGGCCGCAACTGTGTCTGTGTAGCCAAGCAGGGAACGGTGGCGATTCGCCGGTAGCCGGGCTTCATCCTCCCTGGCTGATGCCGTACCGGCCGTTTCCCGATCGGGAACGATCCCGAAATGCGCCCGCTGCTGCCGCCTGACGGAATTGCCCCGGCCCCATCCGTCAACTCTGGCCCGGCAATTGCTCCTTCTTCCTGCAGCGCATCCTCAGCCACCATGCCGGTGTCGTCCTGCGCCGTTCTGCGGCAGGACGCCTCGGCGTTCGCGGCTCCCCTGAGGTCGATCTATGCACGTCCACGGCCCTCAATTCAACCCGAACTACCAGCTCAACGCGATCTATGCCGCCGCGCGGGCCGAGGCCCGGCGAGAAGCCGAACGCACCCGAAAAAAGCTGCTCTCGGCCGCATCCTCGCTCGCCGCCGAAGCGGGGGAAGACTGCATCGTGTCCCTCAAGAGCCGCGATGGCGGCGAGGAAGAGGCCTCGCAACAGGGCCAGCACGGCCACAACGGCGAGCCGCAATCCCGGGAACCCGCAGACGACGGGCCCTTCTCCGACTACGCATAACCCGCGCGCCACGCTTCACGCGGCCCACCAGGCAAACCGTGCCCGGCAAAAGTTGCCGGGACGGAGCGAGCCGATCGGCCCTTCGCCAACTCCTTCTTAGCTGCGGGCCAGCCGCTACCGGCCCCCCGCTCCCGCCGCCGGCGCTCCGTCCAGTGAGAACTGGTACGCGATGATCTTCTTCAGCTCGTCGTACGGAACCGCGTTCATCGGCACCGCCCGGCCGTCGATAAACAGCGTCGGCGTCTCGTTTACGTTCAGGTCCTGGCCCAGCCGCTCCGATGCGTCCACCGTCGCTTTCGCCGTGGGCGAGGCCGCGCACGCCGTCACCTTGTCCGGATCCTGTCCCGCCGCCGTCGCCGCGTTGCGCAGCGCCTGCGTCGGATCCTGCCCCGCCAGTTCCGCCTGGGCGTCGAAGATCGCGCTGGCAAACCTGAAGAACGCCGCATTCCCGCCCAGCTGATCCACGCACGCGCTGTACGCCGCGGCTTCAAACGCCTTCGGGTGAACGTTCACCAGGGGAAAATTCTCGAAGATGT
>JBAUGH010000532.1:0-5609 GCA_049679565.1 Acidobacteriaceae bacterium | reverse complement strand
GTACATCAGCTACTACCACCCCGTCGACTACATCACTTCGCTCGCCCGAGCCTACGAGCGCGAGGAGTCGCCCGCCGCCAAAGACGCGATGGCCCAGATCCTCATTAACTCGCGCATGTGCGCCGAGGGTCACCGCCCGATCTGCCAGGACACCGGCATCGTGACCATTTTTTTGAAGATTGGGATGGACGTCCGCTGGGACTCGAAGCTGACGGTGCAGGAAATGTGCGACGAAGGCGTGCGCCGCGCCTATCTCAACCCTGATAACAAGCTGCGCGCGTCGATCCTGGCCGACCCCGCCGGCGCTCGCAAGAACACGCGCGACAACACGCCCTCCGTTGTCTCGATCGAAATGGTGCGCGGCGGCAGCCTCGAAGTCATCGTCGCCGCCAAAGGCGGAGGCTCCGAGGCCAAGGCGAAGTTCACTATGCTGAACCCGTCCGACTCCGTCGTTGACTGGGTCATTAAAACTGTCCCTTCCATGGGCGCCGGATGGTGCCCGCCCGGCATCCTCGGCATCGGCATTGGCGGCACCGCCGAAAAGGCGATGGTCATCGCCAAGGAATCGCTCATGGACCCGATCGACATGCGCGACCTGCTCGAACGCGGCCCTCGCAATCGCATCGAAGAGATGCGCATCGAGATCTACGACAAGGTGAACAAGCTCGGCATTGGCGCGCAGGGACTGGGCGGCCTCACCACCGTCCTCGATATCAAGATTCGAGACTATCCGACCCACGCCGCCAATCTCCCCGTCGCCATGATCCCCAACTGCGCCGCTACCCGCCACGCACACTTCGTCCTCGACGGCACCGGCCCGGTCGCGCTTGAGCCGCCTGCGCTTGAGGACTGGCCACAGCTCACCCGCGATGTCTCCTCGGCGCGCAGAGTGGATCTCGACACGGTTACTCGCGAGGAAGTCGCCACTTGGAAGCCGGGCGAAGTGATCCTGCTGCGCGGCAAGCTGCTTACCGGACGCGATGCCGCGCACAAGCGGCTCACTGAAATGCTCAATCGCGGCGAAAAACTGCCCGTCGACTTCACCAACCGTTTCATCTACTACGTCGGCCCTGTCGATCCCGTTCGCAATGAAGTGATGGGACCGGCCGGCCCCACCACGGCCACACGCATGGATAAGTTCACCCGCCAGATGCTGGAGCAAACCGGGCTCCTCGGCATGGTCGGAAAGGCCGAGCGCGGTCCGGCCGCCGTCGAAGCTATCCGTGACAACCACGCCGTCTACCTTATGGCTGTGGGCGGCGCCGCCTATCTTGTCTCGAAAGCGATCCGCGCCGCCCGCTGCCTCGCCTTTGAGGACCTCGGTATGGAGGCGATCTACGAATTCGAGGTCGAGGACATGCCCGTCACCGTGGCGGTGGACGCCCAGGGCACCTCGGTCCACGAAACCGGCCCAAAGGAATGGCAGGCACGCATCCAGTCCGAGTTTCAGGGCGTGCCGATCCTGGCGTAGGCCCTTCGCGGTCTAAAGTCCGCTTGCGCCGTGAAGTCATCTATCCTCTTGGTGCAGTCTCGATCGAGGAGCGATCTTCATGGCCCAGGACCGTAAGGAAAAAGACTCTCTCGGCTTTGTCGAAGTCCCTGCCGACGCGCTCTACGGCGCTCAAACCGCCCGCGCCGTCGAGAATTACCCCATCTCCGGCCTGCGCGCGCATCCGCTGCTCATCCACGCCATCGCCATGGTCAAGCGCGCCGCCGCTGAAGCCAACAGGGAACTGGGACTCCTTGACGATCGCCGCGCCAACGCCATCATCGCCGCCGCCCAGGAAGTGATCGACGGACGCTGGAACGACCAGTTCGTCGTCGATGTCTTCCAGGCCGGAGCCGGGGTCAGCTTCCACATGAACGCCAACGAGGTCATCGCCAACCGCGCCAACCAGATCCTCGGCGGCCCGCTTGGCGAGTACACCGAGGTCCACCCCAACGACCACGTCAACTACGGCCAGTCCACCAACGATGTCTTCCCCACGGCGATGCGTCTCGCCACCCTGCTCGCGCAGGAAACCCTCTACCCGGAGCTCGACTCCCTCGCCGACACCTTCGCCGAAAAGGGCAGGGAATTCGATCACGTCATGAAGTCCGGCCGCACCCACCTGCAGGACGCCGTGCCCATCCGCCTCGGCCAGGAGTTCGCGGCCTACGCCGTCGCCATCCGCAAAGCGGCCGAATCCATCCGCGACGCCGGCGACACGCTGCGCGAACTCGGCCTGGGCGGCAGCGCCGTCGGCACCGGCCTCAACACCCATCCCGAGTACAGAGCGAAGGCGGTTACAAATCTGGCGCGCCTTGCGGATCAGGCGCTCTTTCCCGCCGAGGATCTCCGCTGGGCGATGCAGTCGAACGCGCCTATGGCTCAGGTGAGCGCTGCGCTTCGCACGCTCGCGCTCGAAGTGATTCGTATCTCCAACGATCTTCGTCTGCTCGCTTCCGGCCCCAACACCGGCTTCAACGAAATCCACCTGCCCAGCCTGCAGCCCGGCTCGTCCATCATGCCGGGCAAGATCAACCCGGTCCTCCCCGAGCTTGCCGCCATGGTCAGCTTCCAGGTGGTCGGCAACGACACCGCGGTCGCCCTCGCCGTGCAGGCGGGCCAGCTCGAGCTGAACGTCATGATGCCCACCATGGCGTACAACGTGCTCCAGTCCATCACCATCATGGCCAACACGCTCCGCCAGCTGGCCACGCGCTGCGTTGCCGGCATCACCGCCAGCGAGCAACGCTGCCGCCACTACGCCGAAAGCACCATCGCGCTCGCTACTGCGCTCAACCCGGTGATCGGATACCCGAAGGCTGCCGAGCTGGTGAAGGAATCCGTCGCGACCGGCGAATCGATCGTCACTCTCGCTCGCAGGAAGAAGCTGCTCAGCGACGAGCAGCTTCAGGAGCTGCTAGACCCTGCCCGCATGACCGAACCGCGCCCGCCCGAAAAGCGTTCGTAACCCGGCTGGACTTACGCTGGTTTTTCGCTTGCTCCTGCTTGGTTTTTCGCTGCCTTCAGACAATTCCCGCCAGCGCCGCCAGCATCGCCGACAGCGATCCCAGCACAATCGTGATCGCCGTCCACTGGGCCGCCACTTTATTGAGCTCCGCCGATTTCGCGTGCGCATCGATCATGGCGAAGATCAGCCGGTCCTGCACCGCATCCGCCTCGCGCCGGTCGTCCCAGCTCCACCCATCTTCGGGGGCTCGTCCCGTCCACGCCGGATCCGGCTCCACCCGGCTTGCCTGCAGCCAGAACCACGCCGAGCGCAGCCCCGTCACCAGGCCCGCCGCCGCCAAAACGATGCTGAAGATGTTAAGAAGTTTCATTCCCCGGGAGCCCCGTGCTCGTCCACAATCTGGTTCCTCCACGATACCCACTCGCCCCGCACCCTGGGCAAGAGAAAAGTCTTCCCGCCGGCTCCCACAACGGCGCCCGCCATCCGCCCATTGATTCGGCCCCGCCTCGGGCATAATCTCAAACAACGCGGCCCACGCGCTCGGCCCGGCACGCCTTTCCGGAAAGCAACTCATGCCCACACCCGCTACCGCCGTTTCCGACGATCCCCGCTGCTGGCCCGCGCTACCCCTCGCCTCATGGCGCGATACCTGCGCCACCCTCCACATGTGGACCCAGATCGTCGGCAAAATCCGCCTTGCCCTCACTCCGCTCGTCAACCACTGGTGGAACGTTCCCCTCTACGTAACGCCCCGCGGACTCACCACCACGATAATGCCGTACGGGGCGCGGTCCTTCGAGCTCCGTTTTGACTTTCTTGCCCACGAACTCGTTCTCGAAACCAGCGACGGCATTGTGAAGACCCTGGCTCTCCGACCCATGTCCGTTGCCGACTTCTACCGTGAGTGCATGGACCTGCTCGACTCCGCCGCGATTGAAGTCCACATCTGGAAGATGCCCGTCGAAGTCCCCGATCCCATTCCCTTCGATCAGGATCGCGTCCACGCGAGTTACGACGCTGAGAAGGTGGAGGCCTTCTGGCGCATTCTTCTTTCCGTCGATGCCGTCTTCCACGAGTTTCGCTCCGGCTTCATCGGCAAAGTCAGCCCGGTTCACTTTTTCTGGGGCAGCTTCGATCTCGCCGTTACCCGTTTTTCCGGGCGCCGCGCGCCGCCGCGCCCCGGCGCCGACGCCATCACCCGCGAAGCCTACTCTCACGAGGTTTCGAGCGTCGGTTTCTGGCCCGGCACCGGCGACCTCGACGCGTCTTTCTACTCCTACGCCGCGCCCGCGCCGGCCGGTTTTGGCGAGGCTGGCGTTGGGCCCGCGACCGCGCGCTACGATCCGCAACTCAGCGAATTTCTGCTCGCGTACGATGCCGTCCGCGCCGGCCCATCACCGGCTGCGGCGCTGCTTGCTTTTTGCCAGACCACCTACGAAGCCGCGGCCAACCTCGCGCTGTGGGACCGTGGCGCTCTCGAACGCAGCTCCGCACCCTGATTTTGCTCGCAGCATGATCCCAAGGAGGAAGTCCGATGCCGACGCCCTGCTCCCACACCGATCAGATCAAGATCACGACCACCACCACGCACGTCTGTCCGGAGTGCGTGAAGATGGGCGACACCTGGGTCCATCTCCGCCTTTGTCTCATCTGCGGTCACGTCGGCTGCTGCGACTCCTCGAAGAACAAACACGCCACCCGTCATTTTGAGGCCTCGCAGCACCCGCTTATCCGCTCCATCGAGCGCGGCGAGCATTGGGTCTGGTGCTACGTCGATCAAACTTTTCCGGGCGAGCTTCACGGCCACGACTTCGTTCCAGCAGCCTGAATCGGCTCAATGAGTTGCACCGGCGCTGCGGCGCGGAAGCAGCGAAATCGGCGCTCTCCGCCGCACAGATTACGCCCGCAGCGGTGTATGCTGGAGGTATCTCGCGAAGCTTGACCCGATTCGAGTCTGGCAGTTCCTGTTCCGCGCTACCACGCTCCGTCTCCCGCCCTGCCTCCGCTGGAACATGAGTCAGGGGTCCCGAAGATGGAACACGGAAGTGTCAAGTGGTTCAATGACGCGAAAGGCTATGGCGTCATTCTTCGCGATAAAGGCGGGGAGATTTTCGTTCATCAAGCCGCAATTCTCGCGGGCAGTGTGCCAGCCCTCCAGGAAGGACAGCGCGTACAGTTTGCGGCCGTCAGAGGCCTGAAAGGCCTGCAGGCGGAAAACGTTCAGGGACTCTGATCGGCTTCCATGCGAGCCCCCCGTCTTCCGTATTCGAATTTGTCCCAGGGATCATCCGCTACCGCGGTCCGTGACTCACTGCGATCCATTCCAGGCTCCGGTGCGGTTGCTTCGATCATCGCCAACTCTCACCCCGCACCACAGCGAGGTTTCATGCAAGCGAACGCCTACAGTCCATACGCTTTGAAAGATCTGCATCAGGCCATCGACCTGATCGATCGCAAGATCAGCTACTGCAATACCGGGGAAACTTTCGAGTCTCAGGAAGCCCGCGATATCCACCTGCGCAAGCTGTCCACCAAGCGCGCAGCTCTGGTCAAATCCGCGCTGGCCTTAGCCGCCCTGGGAGTTCGCTGCGATCCCCAGTTCCTGCCGCGCTCCTTCATCCATCCTGTGCAGGACGAATCCCAGTCCACTGC
>JBAUGH010000531.1:0-2693 GCA_049679565.1 Acidobacteriaceae bacterium | reverse complement strand
CTGCTGGGGGGGATTGCGGCGACGCTGGCGATGACCACGATCTGGGGATTTCTGGAGGACTTCGTGCTGGCGCCGCATCTGCGGCTGACGTGGGTTTACCCGTTTTTCTGGATCTTCGTGGGGCTGGCCTACCCGGTGGTGCGGCTGAGGTACCGGTCGTGAAGAATCGGCTGCGGGTGCTGCGGGCGGAGCGGGCCTGGTCGCAGGCGGATCTGGCAAAGCATCTGGAAGTGTCGCGGCAGTCGGTGAACGCGATCGAGACGGGGAAATTCGATCCCAGTTTGCCGCTGGCGTTCCGGCTGGCGCGGCTGTTTGGGATGCGGATCGAGGAGATCTTTACGGATGAGGCGTGAGGGCTAATTTTGCTTCGTCGCGATGCGGACGGCCTCGGCGTCCGCAAGATCCTGGAGGCGTCCCGAGGCTAGTTTGTTCCGAACCAGGTCGTCTGCGGAGATGACAGGAACGGAGACATCGTCAAGGGACGCATCGATCCGTTTCGACCACGCCTCGTCAAAGGTGACTCCGTCGATCTGCTGCAGAATGTCGACGCGAAGGGGCGGCTGTGCGATTTGAAACACGGAATCCGGATCGCTGCAAAAGTCCGCAGGACTTACCCCGCTCAAGGGCGCACCGTAGGCGGCCAGAGCGCGATAGACCCGTTCTGCATTCTCCACATCTGCGCAAATGAAGATGTCCAGATTCTTTGTGGCACGCGGTTCCGCGTGGATGCCAACGGCATAGCCGCCCACAACAAGATATCTAACTCCGTGGGCGTTGAACGCGAGTAAGAGTTCTCTCAGATCGTTGGCCAGCATCGTAGCGAAAGCCTTTCAGCGACCAGGCGGCAAGGGTCGCATCCCAAACCGCATCGAGTCGCTCGCCCACAGGCCGGCTTTGCCAATAGCGATAGATTTCCGCCTTCTGTTCCTGATGGCTGGAGAATTTGCGAATGGTCTTTTCGACGCTCATCGGCGTCTTCGATTCTATTCGCCTGCAGCCAGAGATGGAACCAGATTCTGCGCATCGGTGAAGGCTGGATCGTGCGATGCATTGTTCACTTCCCCGGCGAAGAACCGCTCCACCGCGTCCAGAATCGCCGCTCCGGTTTTTGCTTCGTAGATGGACTTGCGCAGGGCTGCTCCGCCGCGGACGCCATGGGTGAACCAGGAGGCGAACTGCTTCATCTTGCCGGCGGCCTCGGCTCCGGGGGCGCGGGAGGTGTCAGGGGTGATCTCGGCGAGCAGCATTTCGAAGTAGGTGCGGATCATGCGGTAGCGGTCCTGCTCGGTGGGGAGATCGTAGCGGCCGGTAGCGGTGTACTGGGCGATCTGGCGGAAGATCCAGGGATTGGCGGGGGCGGCGCGGCCGATCATGACCGCATCGCAGCGGGTTTTCGCGACCAGCGTGCAGGCGTCTTCGGGGGTGCGCACGTCGCCGTTGCCGATGACGGGGATCTTCACGGCGTCTTTGACCTCGGCGATGTGTTCCCAGCGGGCCTGGCCGGCGTAGCCCTGCTCGCGGGTGCGGGCGTGGAGGGAGACGGCGTTGAGGCCGCAGTCCTCGGCGAGTTGGGCGAGGGGCACGCAGACGATGTGGTTGTCGTTCCAGCCGAGGCGGAACTTGACGGTAAACGGAATCGTGACAGCGGACCGCACAGATTTGAAAATCTCGCCGATGAGGGGCAGGTCGCGGAGGAGGCCGCTGCCTCCGTTGCAGGAAACGACGCGCTTCGAGGGGCAGCCGAGGTTGAGGTCTACCATGTCGAAACCGGTTTCCTCGACGATGCGGGCGGCTTCGGCCAGGGTTGCGGGATTGGAGCCGAAGAGTTGGGCGGAGATGGGGTGCTCGTCGTCGTAGAAGGTGAGGTAGCGCTTGCGCTTGGACTCGCGGGTGCGGGCAAGGCCGTCGGCGGAGGTGAACTCGGTCATGATGAGGCCGCAGCCGGAGGCCTGATTCGTGACCGTCGCGGCCACCGAATCGGGATGGCCGGGGGCGGAGGAGAAGACGCTGGCGTTGCGGATGAAGCGGCGGAAGACGGTGTCGGTGACGCCGGCCATGGGGGCGAGGACGGTGGCGGGAGCGACGGCGACGTTGCCGATGCGGACGGAGGCGGGGACACGGGTGTCCTCGGGCATGGCGTGCTCCAGCGGGTTGTCCCAGGATTTCTTCACGATTTCTATTCGCGCACTTCCCAGTTCGCAGTGTGCTCAGCAGTGTAGCGGTCAGCTAGATCCGTCCCGCCCAGTCCAATTCTCAGCGCGTCCGCATACGAAATCGAGCCGTGAATTGCGACGAGAGCCGAAGAGTATCCAAACCCAGACAAATCCTCACGCAGCAGCTTCATCGCCTCCAGAAAATCTCTTGCCCGGTTTAGGTAGTGCTGGACCTGCGTCGCTTGCATTTGCGCTTCCGGAAAACCGGACTCCAAACCCTATCAGAGGACGTGACCGATCAGCTCAACGCTGGTCATGCCGTCCAGCCTGTTTCCCTGGCGCAGTTGTCGAATGCGGCTGATCGCTTCAGCCACCGAAGTCTGCCCGGTTCCCTCCTTCGATCTGGGCTCGGAGAGCTTTTCGGCGATGTAGCGTTCGAGCGCCAGGCCGCGAGCCCGAGCTTCGGCAGCGAGTTGCGCCTCGACCTCGGGATGTAGCTCAATCTGGATCATGACCACTTCCTTTCCGGCAGCGTAGCAC
>JBAUGH010000530.1:0-3924 GCA_049679565.1 Acidobacteriaceae bacterium | reverse complement strand
GCTCTGGCAGGCAAGAGTCTATAAACTCGGCTCCCTGCGGATGCTCGACCTGGCTGCTCCCGCCGCTGCCATCGGCTACGGGGTCGGCCGGCTCGGCTGCCTCGTTTCCGGCGACGGCGACTACGGCATCCCCACCAAACTCCCCTGGGGCATGAGTATGCCGCATGGGCTCGTGCCCACCACCGACGTGTGCGTGGACCGGGGCTGGCCTGCCAATTGCGGCGTCCATCCCACTCCGATTTACGAGCTCATCGGAGCCCTCTTCATCCTGTGGATCCTCTGGCGCCGCGGCGCCCCGGAGCGGCCTAAGCCCCTCGGCGAAATCACCGGCGAATACCTCGTGCTCACCGGCATCGCCCGCTTTCTGGTGGAGTTCATCCGCATCAATCCCCGCATCCTGTGGGGGATGACCAACGCGCAGTTGGCTAGTCTCGGTTCGATCGCTTTCGGCATCGGGCTGATGATCTATGCCCGTTCCCGCGCCGATCGCCGCGCCGGAAGCACAGCCGCCACGCAGCCTGCTGTGCCGACTGCACACACCTGATCGCAGGCTGGATCCGGGCTACTCCGCGTAGCTCCGGATCCACTCGACGACGCTGCGCACCGCGACCCCGGTCGGCCCGGAGGCCAGCCACGGCTTCGCGTCGTCGTTCCATGCCACACCGGCAATGTCCAGGTGGATCCACGGCGTATCGTCCACGAACTCCTTCAGGAACATGGCCGCGGTGACCGCCCCGCCATACCGGCCGCCCGTGTTCTTGATGTCCGCGATGCTCGACTTGATCAGCTCGCGGTAATCGTCTTCCACCGGCATCCGCCAGAAACGCTCCCCCGACACCGTCAGTCCACCGGCAAAACGCCGGTAGGTTTCATCGTCATTGGAGAATGCGCCGCCGTTGATCAAGCCCAGCGCCACCCCGATGGCGCCCGTCAGCGTGGCCGCGTCGATCAGATGGGTCGCCCCCAGCTGCTTCGCATACGTGATCCCATCCGCCAGCACCAGCCGTCCTTCGGCGTCGGTGTTGATAATCTCAATGGCCTTTCCCGGCTTGCCTGCGGCCGGCATGGCAATCTGCACGTCGCCCGGCTTCTGCGCTTTCCCTGAAGGCATATTTTCCGCCGCGCATACAATCCCAATCACCTTCACCGGCAGTTGCAGTTGAGCGATCGCCCGCACCGCACCGATCATGGCCGCGCCACCTGCCATGTCGTACTTCATCTTTTCCATGTTGTCCGACGGCTTGATGGAGATACCGCCGGTATCGAAGGTGATGCCCTTGCCGACCAGCCCGAGAACCGGCCCCTTCGCCGCGTTTTTCGGCTCATACGTCATCACGATCAGCGCGGGCGGCTCGTCCGACCCCTGGGTCACGCTTAGAAACGCGCCCATCTTCAGCTCGCGCAGCTTATCCGCCCCGTAGACCTGGCACGCGATCCCGAACTCCCGGCACATCGCCGCCGCCCGCTCGCCCAGAATTGTGGGCGTCAGCCGATTGCCCGGCTCATTGACCAGCGCCCGGGCGAAATTCTGCGCCTCGGCAAGGATGGCGCCCTCTGCCAGGCCCGCTTCCGACGCCGCTCGACCCGCGCCCGGCGAGGCCACCACCCGCACCTCCTGCACGCTCCGGTCCTTCCGGTCCGACCGGTACGTGTCGGAGTCAAAATCCGCCAGATTTGCGCCTTCCGCCACGGCCCGCGCCGTCAGCTTCGGATCGAGCCCCGCCTCTGCCGGCAAAGCCACAGCCATCTCCCGCAACCCGCGCGGCTTGGCGAAGCGCACCGCCGTTCCCGCTCCCTTGCGAACCTCATGGATGCTCAGCTTCGCCGCCTTGCCCAGCCCCACCAGCAGCAGCCGCTTCGCCTTCAGTCCCTGGGGATGGTGCAGCAGCAACGTTTCAGTCGATTCGGCTTTGAATTCCCCGGTCTCGAGGACCGCGGCTGCGGCCTGTCGATGCGCGTCTCCGTCACTGAGCAGCCGGACCTCGGGCTTGCCGTTACCGCCGCGGTTTTGGGATCCGTCAACGGCAAAGACGGCCAGCAGTTCGGTTTCGATTTCTCCAATGGAATCAGCGGAAAGATGAATATTCATAGTCTCCAAATGGCTTTAGTCTTCAGGATTTCCGCCCCCGCGCAACCGCCGCCCGGGCTTCCAGATCGGCTTCCCGGCGCCGCTCCGTCTCGCGCTTGTCCCAATCCTGCTTGCCGCGTGCCACGGCCAATTCGCACTTGACCCGCCCATTGCGGAAATAAAGCCGTGTGGGGATGAGCGTTAGGCCCTTCTGCTGCGTCTTTCCGGTGAGTTTGCGAATCTCCTCCTCGTGCAGCAGCAGCTTTCGTGTGCGCAGGGCCTCGTGATTGTTGCAGCTGCCATGGGAATACGCACCAATATGCGCGTTGAGCAGAAAAGCCTCTCCGTTCTGGATCAGACCGTAGGCGTCCCTGAGGTTCGCCTTGCCTTCGCGGATCGACTTCACCTCGGTCCCGCGCAGCGCCACCCCGGCTTCGTACTTCTCCAGCAGAAAGTAGTTGTGCCCCGCCGTCCGGTTCACCGCCGCATCGCGGGTGCCCGAGGCCATCGGGTCGCGCGGCTTCGATTTCGCCGGAGCGGCTGCTTTCACGGGATGGCTGGAGGATCGGGACATCGGAGGGGCTCTGATCTTTCATCGTATATCGTGCCTGCAGTTGTGTCCGCCCGCCCTCGGTACGCGGTTGCTTACAGCCGGCTTTTGTTCGACCCGCGGGCCCACCGCAGGGACCCCGGGATCGCCGGGATGCGATACTATTCGCGGCGCAAAACCGTCTCGCCGCGTCATGTTTCCCGTCTCGGGCCGCATCTGAGACTGGTGCGGTGGCGCATATCTCTTACCGCCCACGATGGAGTTGCATGAAGCGAAGTCTGACCAGCTGGGCTCTTCTCGCCCTTCTCCTTGCGATCCTTCCAGCGGCGCACGCCCAGTCCGCCTCGAAGCTCTTCAGGCAGGGCCAGCTTGCCGAAACCAAAGGCGATGTCGCAGGCGCCTACGAGGACTACTACCAGGCCTTTCAGAAGAAGCCGACCGACGAGCGCTACAAGCTCGCCTGGGAGCGCACCCGCTTCTCCGCCGCGGCCCTTCACGTCGAACATGGCGAGCGCCTGCGCGACCAGGGCGACTACACCGCCGCGCTTACCGAATTCCTGCGCGCGCTGGAAATCGATCCCAGTAACGAGCTCGCTTCTCAGGACATCCAGGCCACCCGGGCAAAGCTCAACGCCCAGAGCCCGGCTCCCGAGAACGCGCCGCGAACCTCGGATGAAGCCCTGGATCTCGCCGCCCCGGTTCAGCTCGAGCCCATCTCCAATGAGCCTCTTACCCTCCATATGGTGGAGGACAGCCGTGTCATCTATCAGGCCATAGGCAAGGCCGCCGGCATCAACGTCCTCTTCGATCCCGCCTACAACTCCAAGCGAATCCCGGTGGACCTGAACAACGTCAGCCTGAGCGATGCCCTGCGCATCGTCGCTACGGTGTCCAACACCTTCTGGCGTCCCATCACCCGCAACACCATCTTTGTCGCCGACAACAGCCGCGCCAAACATACCGAACTGGATGAACAGGCGGTGGAAACGTTTTATCTTCACAATGTCGCGCAGCAGAACGATTTCACCGAGGTGCAAACCGTCCTGCGCAACCTGTTCCAGAACGCCAGAATCAACGGCGTCGCCAGCGATAATGCCATCGTCATGCGCGGCACCCCGGACGAGCTCCTGCTCGCCCGCCGCCTCATTGACAACCTCGACAAGGCGCAGCCGGAAGTGGTTATCGACGTGGCCGTGCTCGAAGTCAGCCGCGATCTTCTCCGCAATATCGGCATTCAGCTGCCTCAGACAGCCAGCATCAATTTCCAGCCGTCGAACGCGAACCTGACCAATAACAGCACCAGCAC
>JBAUGH010000529.1:0-2262 GCA_049679565.1 Acidobacteriaceae bacterium | reverse complement strand
CTGCTGGGTCATGTCGCCGTTGTGGAAGCGGGTGATGGTGAACGGCGTCTGGATCCCGTCGATGAGGTGGTAGTCGTCGTACTCTTCGAGCTCTTCGTTCTTGTCCTTGTAGACCGGGTCGCGCCACTCGTAGGTGCGGCTCAGGGGCAGATGGGTCTGCGCGTCCACTTGAATGGTGATGGAGTCGTTCTGGTCGTTGAGCAGAGTGACCTGCTGCGCCAGATGGCGCTCGGAGAGCGACTGCCCCTCATACATGAGGATGGTGTTCGGGTCTTTGAGCCACACGTGGATGGCGGCCTCGATGGAATGGTCGTGGCCGCGGATGGCCGCATCGCACACATCTTTGGGGATGGGGTTGCGCCCGCGGAAGGTGAACTCCCAGCAGGCCTTGCCGACGTACACCTGGGTCCAGTTGTGCTTGTCCTTCTTGCCTTCGGTCAGGTCGATGCGATCGGCCTCGGGGGTATGCCAGCTCCAGTAGTTGATGGTGGCGCCGTTGGGCTTGCCCTGGTAGAAAGCGGCAATGCGTCCGTAGGTGTAAGCGTTCTGGATATTGAGCCAGCGGTCGCCGCCGAGAGCCTCGACCATGGCGTCGAGGACGGCGCGCGCTTTGGCGGCGCTGGGATCCTGCGTGGTGGAGGCCGCGGACAGGGTCGAGACGGGCGGCGCGTCGGGAGACGGCGTTTGCGCGTGCGCAGCCAGCGCGCTGCCGAGAACGATCAGGACGGAACCACACAGGATGGGACGCATCATTAGCCGACTAAAACAGCTCCTCCATTCACATTGACGATCTCTCCGGTCATAAAGCCAGCAAGCGGGGTGCATAAAAAGAGGATGGGGCCGGCAATTTCGACCGGATTGGCAATGCGGCCGAGGGGAATGGTGGACAGGGCGCGGTGGCGGAGGGTGGGATCGGCCATGGCCGGAGCGGACATTTCGGTGTCAACCCAGCCGGGCGCGACGCAGTTGACGCGGATACCCTTCGGGGCCAGTTCTGTGGCCAGGCCTTTGGTCAGGCTGATGATCGCACCCTTGCTGGCGGCGTAGTCGGCGTGAAAGGCTTCGCCTCGCTGGCCGGCGGTGGAGCTGACGAGGACGATGTGGGGGCCTGCAGCCGGCGGACCTTCGGTGGAGATTTGCTGCTGGAATTGCGCTGCCGCTGCCTGGATGAGGCCGAAGACGCTGTCGAGGTTGATGGAAAGCGTGGAGCGCCACTGCGCGTCGGTCATGGCGGCGATGGGGACATCCTCAGGCGGCCAGACGCCGTGATTGACCACCAGGCAATCGAGGCGGCCGAAGGCCTCGACGGTGCTGCGGACGAGGGCGCGGCCGTCTTCGGGCGTGGCCAGCTCCTGGGGGATCGCGACGCAGGCCGCGGGTCCGCCCAACTCGACCGCGAGCCCTTCGGCGGTGTTGCGAGCGGAGCGGTAGCTGAAGGCGACCCGGGCTCCTGCCTGGCGGAAGAGGCGGACGGAGGCGGCGCCGATGCCGCGCGATCCACCGGTGATCAGCGCGACGCGGTTGTCGAGCGCGAGGGCGAGCATGGCACCAGCCTATCGCATGGGACCCTTCGGTTGGGGGCGGGGCCAGGAGCGCTTCCGCAAGGGACGGGGAACCGGGGAGGGATGAGTCAGCCGACTTTTGTGGCGGCGCCACGGCCGGTCAGGAGCGGGCTGACGAGATCGTCGATGCGGGCGAGCACCTGATCGAGGGTGAGGCTCGTCGAGTCGATGACCACGGCGTCGTGGGCGGGGCGCAGCGGCGAGGTGGAGCGATTGCGGTCGCGCTCATCGCGCTCGTGCAATTCCTGAGTGACCACGGATTGCTCGGAGACGGTGACGGGCCGCGGCTGAGCGGCGAGGGAGGGATTGAGCTCGTAGGTTGTGGGGCTCTCTTTGCTCCCGGCGCGCTGCTCGTAACGGCGCTGGCCGCGGGCTTCAGGGGAAGCGTCAAGGAACACCTTGACGTCGGCGTCGGGAAAGACCACGGTGCCGATATCGCGGCCTTCCATCACGATGGAACCGCGGCGGCCCATTTCTCGCTGGAGGTCGACCATCCAGGCGCGAATGGCAGGGTGAACGCTGACCCGGGAGGCGCCCTGGGTGACGTCGGAGTCGCGGATGCGCTCGGTGACGTCGGCTCCGTCGAGGAAGACGCGGTTGCCGGCGCGATCGGCCTCGAGGGTGATCTCAGTATCGCGGGAAAGCCGTTCGAGAGCGGCGGAATCGTCGAAGTCGAGGTCGGCGAGGATGGCTTTCAGAG
>JBAUGH010000528.1:0-13620 GCA_049679565.1 Acidobacteriaceae bacterium | reverse complement strand
ATCCTCCACGCGGCGTTGCTGCGTCAGGGTTTCCCCCATTGCGCAAAATTCCCCACTGCTGCCTCCCGTAGGAGTCTGGACCGTGTTTCAGTTCCAGTGTGTCCGTGCGCCCTCTCAGGCCGGATACAGATCATCGTCTTGGTGGGCCATTACCCCGCCAACTAACTAATCTGCCGCGACCCCCTCCTCAAGCGAATTGCTCCTTTGACCCGTAGGTATTATGCGGTATTAGCCCGGGTTTCCCCAGGTTATTCCCCACTCGAGGGTAGGTTAGTCACGTGTTACTCACCCGTGCGCCTCTGTACTCATGGATTGCTCCACTTTCTCGATCGACTTGCATGTGTTAGGCACGCCGCCAGCGTTGATTCTGAGCCAGGATCAAACTCTCGTTTGAAACCTGATGGTTCCAACCCGAGGACGGAGGTCTACGGGAGGAACCGGCTTCGCAGGGCTCGAAAAAGCCTGCGAAGCACTACATTGTGAGAATGATCAAACCTGATCGATTCGTATTCTCACGACTGGCATGTTCAACCTGATTGTCAAAGATCCTGGCGGCGATCCGCCTGAGCGGGCCGCTTTGGATCGAAGGCAGCAACGGGTTTTGAAGCCTGTTGCCTGTCCTCGAACTTGTTGCGCTTCAATTTTGCGCGAACTTTTCGAGACTATCCGATCTCGATCACCTGTGTCAAGCCGCGAAGTTAATCGCTTTGGTTCCACCGGTGCGTCGCACAACTCTGCCCCCTCCCACTTTCGGAGAGCGACGTGGAGCGCCAAACCTGAGAAAGACCTTCCCGCGAGCAACGCTCACGGTGGCGGCTGACCGCCGGTCAGGGAATTTCGGAGAGCGAACAACGCCCTCGTTCCCTCGCCTGCAATGGATTGTTCTGCTGGCTCTCGTGCGCTCACAGCGCAACGCCTGTCGAACAGATCCGCTTCGCTCTCAACACTACGGGGATCGAAATCCACCCGCGAAGCACTATCCCACTGCTATCAATCGATTCCTATCGTAACACGCATTGGATGCTCGCGCAACCGCCGCCGATGCAGGAATCGCCTTATTGAGAATAGCGGAGAGCGGGGTCGGGCGCAACTGAGGAAAACCGGCCAAAACCGTGGAAAAGGCATGGCGACCAGCAGGGGCTCTGGGGGGCGAGGGCCGGACTGCAGGGCATCAATGATGGGGGATGACCCCCAGATCCGTCAGCCCGTTGACGAAGAACTGCATGGCCAGGGCCACGAGCAGCAGGCCCATGATGCGGACCAGGATGCGGATGCCGGTTTCCCCGAGCAGGGCGCGGACGCGGTTGGCCGCGCTCAGGACGAGGAAGCTGACGAAGGCGGTAACCGTGATGGAGCCGAGAATGGCCAGCATTTGCCAGTGGTTGGGCGCCTGGCCAACCAGCACCATCACGCTCGAAATGGCTCCTGGGCCAGCGAGCATGGGAATGCCGAGCGGGACGATGCCCGCGTCTTCTTTAGCGGCACCTTCCTGGGTCTCGTCCTGGGATTCCTGGGTCGGGGACCGGCGGGCCTCCATCATGTCGATGCCGATCAGCAGGAGGATCAGGCCGCCGGCAATCTCAAACGCGGGCAGCTTGATACCGAAGAGCGAGAAGATGTACTGGCCCGCTAAGGCAAACGCAATCAGCACGATAAAGCAGGTAAGAGCCGCTTTCCAGGCCATCCGCCGGCGGCGCCCGTCGTCCACGCCGGCGGTGATGGCGATAAACGACGGAATGGCGGCGAAGGGGTCGACAAGAAAGAAGATCGAGCTCAGGGCCAGCAGCGAAAAGCGGACGTAGGTCGAGTGCAGGGCTTCCTCGGCGGCGCCCGCCGGGGAGACGAAGGCCGCAAGTTGTTGGATCGAAGCAAGCTGCACGTGCATGATTCGACGATACCTGAGACATTCGATGCCCGGCCGGGGAATTCGCTGCGGGGCGCGGCGAGGAGGGAAGGAGAATTTGCCGCGGAACGGAGTATAAGTTCCAGCCGCCGATTGGTTGCTCCTCCCTCTATTTTCCGTAACCCGCACAATGCGCGTTGGTTATCGGGTGAGGCGCCGGTTTGGAAGGGTTGTTGCTCTTATCCCCGGGTGCGGCCTCCGGGATTCGATTTTCCGGTTTCGACATCTCTTCCCGAGCCGCGCAGCGCTTCCTGAGGTCGCTTGCAGATTTGAGCGCCGGGCGGTTCCGGAACCCGGGCTGATGAGCGGCCAGCCAGAAGGGGAGCCCACAACTCAAGCGGTTCATCACGAAAGAGGAGAAAGCAAGCCCACCATGATGACGACCTATGTGAAGGAAGGTTCGAGTACGCCGGTCAACGGCGCTTCGGTGCTGTTGGCCAGCGATTCTGAGCGGCATGGCAGCACGATGCATCAGGCTTTGCGACAGCAGGGCGTGACGGTCGAATACGCGGGCGATTACGCGCAACTGGACGAGGCGCTGCGCCGCCGCAGCTTCGATGTAGTGCTGCTGGAAGTGACGGGCGAGCACGCCGTGGAAGCGGCCGTCGCGGCAGCGCTGCAGGTGAAACGCAGCAACGCCCTCCAGTTCGTCGGCTATGTGGCCGACGCTCATCTGGAAACCAGCGGCCTCGCCGGGGATGCGGTTTTTCCCCGCAACGCGGCGCGGTTGCCGCGGGAGCTGAAGAAATTCCTTTCCGAGCAGGGCTGAGGCCCTGCCTTGCGGGGCAGACAGCGCCGCGAGGGAATCTGTCAGGACGTTCATTTTGGCGGAGTAGTCTGAGTGGGCATTTTTTCTTCGAGGAGAAGACCCGCTTATGAATCTTCGCGTGCGCATTGCGCTGGCTGCTGCGGCAGCGGGCGCTGTGGTCCTGATGACGGCTCCGGTGCGAGCCCAGAACACAACCGGAGCCGCAGGCGGGCCCTTTCACGTCGAGCATGAATGGAAGCTGGGCGGCGATGGCGGCTGGGACTACATGGGCGTCGATCCGGTCACGAAGCTGCTCTACATTACGCGCGGCGATCATGTGATGGTCGTCGATACAAATTCGGGCAGGCAGGTGGCCGATATCACCGGGCTGCACGGCACGCACGGGGTGGTATTCGCGAAGGACGGCGTACACGGGTTTATCACCGACGGCGGGGCGAACCAGGTGGTGGAGTTCAACCGCAGGACGAACACCATCGAGAAGACGATTCCGGCGGGCACGGGGCCGGACGGCGAGACCTACGATCCGGCGACGAACACGGTGTGGGCGTTCAACGGGCGCAGCAAAGACGCCACGGACATCGATGCGGCGAGCGGCACGGTGGTGGCGACGGTGGCGCTGCCGGGGCGGCCGGAGTTTCCGGTGGCCGACGGCCAGGGCTCGGTCTACGACAACATCGAGGACAAGAGCGAGATCGTGCGCATCGATGCGAAGACGCACACGGTGACGGCGACGTGGCCGATCGCACCCTGCGAAGGGCCTTCAGGCCTGGCCATCGACCGGGAGCACCGGCGGCTGTTTGCGGTGTGCGACGGCGTCATGGCGGTGGTGGACGCGGACACCGGCAAAGTCGTCGCGACGCCGAAGATTGGCGACGGGCCGGATGCGGCGCGCTTCTCACCCAATGGCGAGTATGCGATCAGCTCGAACGGCGAGGGAACCATGACGTTCGTGCATGAAGACGACCCGGACCACTACACCGTGGTTCAGAATCTGGCGACGAAGCGGGGAGCGCGGACGATGGGGATGGATCCGGACGGGAGCCATTTCTTCACGGTGACGGCGGAGTTCGGTCCGCGGCCGGCGCCGACCCCGGAGCATCCGCGGCAGCGGCCGCCGATCATCCCGGGCAGCTTCGAGGTGATTGCGATCGGGAAGTAAAGGCTGGCTTCGCCGTTCTCCCGTCTGCAGGAGAAAAGCCTCGCCGATCGCCAGGCGAGGCTTTTGCGCGTCCTGACTTTCGGGTGAGAATGGCCTGAAGTTCTTTGGCGACGGATGGCGCAAAGAGGGCAGCGTGCGATCCGGCCAGAAGCCCCGGAAGAGACGCTTTCCAGCCGCTCAGCGTCTCCCGCCTTGCGCCAGCGCAACTAATTCGAAAATGCAATACTTAGGTTCCATGCAGGTCGGGCGATGAGACAGCCCATGGATCCACTGCGGCCAGAAAGAAGACCATGAGCGCGGCGCCCGAACCGAAATCCCAGCTGCGCAAGGCAATGGGCTTCTGGGATGTCCTGCTCTTCAACATCGCAACGGTGCTCGGTCCACGCTGGATCGCGGCGGCCGGCCACAACGGCACCTCGTCGATCAGTCTCTGGGTTCTGGCCGCGGTTTTCTTTTTCGTCCCTGGCGCCCTGGTCATCAACGAGCTCTCGTCGCGGTTCCCCGAAGAAGGCGGCCTCTACGTCTGGGCCAAAGAAGCTTTCGGCGACTTCCACGGCTTCATCGCCGGCTGGACCTACTGGATCTACACGGTCTTCTACTTTCCCGGCCTGCTGCTCGCCTCAGCCTCGATGTCCGCGTACATTGTTGGCCCGCGGGGCGCGGCCCTTGCCCAGGACCGCGGCTTCCTCCTGCTGGTTTCACTCGGCCTGCTGCTGGTGGCGGTCCTGCTGAACATCATCGGGCTCAATATCGGCAAGTGGCTGCAGAACGCCGGGGGCGTCGGGACCTTTCTGCCGCTGTTCATGCTGGTGGTGGTCGCGGCGGTGGTCGCCGCCCGCCACGGATCGGTGACCCACTTTACCGCGCGCAACATGCTGCCCACGCTGAACTGGGACACGGTGAACTTCTGGTCGCAGATCGCCTTCGCCTTCACCGGCCTCGAACTGGTGTCCGCGATGAGCGAGGAGGTCCGCGACCCGCGCCGCACCCTGCCCCGCGCCGTCTACGCTGCCGGCGCGCTGATCGCGTTCATCTATATCGCCGGAACCTTTGCCGTCCTCGCTCTGGTGCCGGCAGGAAATATCGATCCGCAAAGCGGCGTGTTCAGCGCGATCGCTGTCGGGTCGGTCGCCCTCAAAGTCGGATTCCTCGGCATCCTCGCCGCCATCCTGGTCACGGTAGGCAACGCCGGTGGTGTTGGATCGACGGTGGCGGGGATCGCGCGCGTCCCGTTTGTGGTCGGCATCGACCGGTATCTGCCGGCGGCCTTCGGCAAAATCCACCCCAAATGGCGCACGCCCTGGGTGTCCATCCTCGTCCAGGGCGGCCTGTCGGGGCTCTTTCTCATCCTCAGCCAGATCAACGACACCACGCGCGGGGCCTACCAGTCGCTGGTCGACGTGGCCATCATCCTCTACTTCATTCCCTTCCTCTATATGTTTGCGGCGGTGATTCGCCTGGGGCGGCGGCGGGACCGCACGGAGAATCCGCACGCCATCCTCGTTCCGGGCGGGCGCGCGGGCGTCTGGATCTGCGGAGCGCTGGGATTCACGGTTGTGCTGGTCGCGATCTTTTTCTCGATCATCCCGCCGGGTGACACCTCGAGCCGCACCTTCTTCGAGTTCAAAGTCGTGCTGACCACGATCGCCTCCATCTTTGTGGGCCTCGCGCTCTACTGGCGCGGCGCCCGCGCAAGAGCCGCTCAAACATCGCGATGACGGTCAGAGGCGCGGTGTCGGCGTCCCTTCCACGCGACAGGCTACCGGCTACTGGCTCGCTGTAACCTGCAGCCTGTACCCTGAAACCTGCCATGAAACGTCTTCAGGAGGGCTACGCCCGCTTTCGCAAAGAGGTCTTTCCCGGGGCGAAGGATCGCTTCCGGCTGCTCGCCGACCGGCAGCAGCCGGAGTTCCTGTTCATCACCTGTTCGGACTCGCGGGTGGTGCCGGATCTGATCTTCCAGACCGAGCCGGGCGACCTGTTTCTCTCGCGCACCATTGGGAACGTGGTCCCGCCCCACGGAGCTATGCCCGGCGGCGTCTCCGCAACCATTGAATATGCTGTCGAAGTGCTGCGGGTGAAGCACATCATTGTGTGCGGCCACTCGGACTGCGGCGCGGTGAAGGCGGCCATCGACCTGCGCAACCCGGAGCGCAGCAGCCTCAGCCGGCTGCCGCTGACGGCGCAGTGGCTCGGGTTCATCGAGCCCGCGTGGAGGCATCTCGATCCGGGGGTTCGGACCTCGGATCCGCATGCGCTTCACAAGGCACTGATCCACGCCAACGTGATCGCGCAGCTGGAGAACCTGAAGACCCATCCCGAAGTCGCGCGCCGCCTCGCGGAGAAGAGCGTGGAAGTCCACGGCTGGTACTACGACATCCTGAGCGGGGCGGTCGAAGGGTACGACCCGGGACAGAGCGGCTTCGTCGCGCTGGAGGAAATCGCCCTCAGTTCATCGAAGCCGTGACAACCGAGCACTGGGGACTGACAACCGAGCACTGCGGACTGACGATCGTCAATGGACTCCGACCGGCGCTTTGCGTCCCGGCGTTGCCTTTTTGAAGAACCAGACCAGCACGACGCAGGCGAAGCAGATGAGCGACATCCAGCGGAAGACGTCGACGAAGGCCCAGAGCAGAGCCTGCTGACCGAGCTGCTGGTACATCGTGCCCTGGGCTGCGTAAGCCGCGTTGGGCGCGGCGGTGTGCTGGGAGAAGTAGCCGGTGAGGGCGCTGAGGCGCTGCTCGAACCAGATCTGGGTCTGGGAAACATATCCGCCGATCTCGGTCTGATGCAGGTCGCTGCGGCGGACCAGCAGCGTCTGGGCGATGGAGATGCCGATGGATCCGCCGATGTTGCGGACCAGGTTGAAGATGCCGCTGGCGTTGCCGATCTGGTCGTTGCGCAGCGTGCTGTAGGCCTGGGTGGTAATGGGCACGAAGACGAAGCTCAGGGCGAATCCGGTGACGACGATGGGCACGAGCAGAGTCCAGGGACTGATTCCGAGGTTGATGTTGCCGAAGTAGAGCGACATGATGCCAAACCCGATGAATCCGAAGGTCAGCAGATAGCGGGGATCGACCTTGTTGCCGAGGTACCCGATGACCGGCATGCCGATGATGGAACCGATGCCGCGCGGGCCCACCACCAGACCGGCGGCGAACGCGGTATAGCCGAGCAGCTCCTGATAGAAGAGGGGCAGGACGGTGATCATGGAGTAGATACAAAGCCCGAACATGACCATGAGCGCGCAGCCCAGGCCGAAGTTCCGGTTCTTCAGGGTCCGCAGGTTGACGAGCGGCGTCTTGCTCCGCCACGAGTGGATGATGAACCAGACGAAGGAAACGATGAGGATGAAGAAGGCCCAGCGGATCCAGGGAGCGCCGAACCAGTCGTCTTCCTGACCCTTGTCGAGGATGATCTGCAGACAGCCGGTCCAGACGGCGAGCAGGCCGAAGCCGATGTTGTCGAAGGCGCTGGCCTTGCCTTTGGTGATGTACTCGGGATCGTGGACGAAGCGGCTGGTCATGAAGACCGCGAGCGCGCCGACGGGGATATTGATGTAAAAGGCGTAGCGCCAGCTATAGGTGTCGGTGAGCCAGCCGCCGAGGGTAGGGCCGAGGACGGGCGCCACAACGACGCCGAAGGCGAAGAAGGCCATGGCGGCGCCGCGCTTTTCGGGAGGAAAGCTTTCGAGCAGAATCGACTGCGAGAGGGGCTGGAGTGCTCCGCCGCCGGCGCCCTGGATCACGCGGGCGATGAGCATGAAGCCGAGAGTGGGGGCCGCTCCGCAGAAGAAGGAGGAGATGGTGAAGATGATGACGCAGGTGATGAGGAAGCGCTTGCGGCCGAAGCGGAGGGAGAACCAGTTGCTGGCGGGGAGGATAACGGCATTGGCCACGAGGTAGCTGGTGAGGACCCAGGTGGCCTCGTCGTTCGAGGCCGAGAGGGACCCGGCAATATAGGGGAGCGCGACGGAGGCGATGGCCGTGTCGAGGACCTCCATAAAGGTCGCGAGCATCACGGAAATCGCGATGAGCCAGGGATTGACGCCGAAATTCTGCGGCTGCTGACTGCCGTCGGCCATGCATGTTTACCAAAAACTGCGTGGGAAAGGGCCGGAAGGGCCCTGTGGGAGTGAACGAAGTCCTATGCTTCGTGTTGGATACGGCAGCAGGGGCCGGGGATGCAGCGAGGATGTGGAATACGGGCCGAGGGCGGTCAGGGGCGGTTCTAATCGGCTGATTCTACACCCTTTTCCGATTTGCATCGCGGGCATCATTTTCGGCATCAGATAGATTGACAATAAGTCACTCAAGTGCGAAGCTAGACCGGCAAGCACTCATCAGGAGCAGGTAGCAATGGCAAAGATTATCGGTATCGATCTGGGCACGACCAACTCGGTCGTCGCCGTTATGGAGGGTGGGGAACCGAAGGTGATCCCCAACGAGGAAGGCGGCCGGACGACGCCTTCGGTAGTGGCGTTTACGAAGTCCGGGGAGCGGCTGGTGGGGCAGGTGGCGAAGCGCCAGGCGATCACCAATCCGGCGAACACGGTGTATTCGATCAAGCGGTTCATGGGGCGGCGCTTCGACGAAGTTTCCGACGAGATGAAGATGGTGCCCTACAAGGTCGTCCAGCAGGGCGACCACGTCGCGGTGGAAGCGCAGGGGAAGCTGTATACGCCGCCGGAAATTTCCGCGCTGATACTGCAGAAGCTGAAGAAGGCGGCGGAAGATCATCTGGGCAGCACCGTGACCGAGGCGGTGATCACGGTCCCGGCGTATTTTAACGACGCGCAGCGCCAGGCGACGAAGGATGCGGGCAGGATTGCGGGTCTGGATGTCAAGCGCATCGTGAACGAGCCGACCGCGGCCGCGCTGGCGTACGGGCTGGACAAGAAGAAGGACGAGACCATCGCGGTGTACGACTTCGGCGGCGGCACGTTCGATATTTCCATCCTTGAAGTGGGCGAAGGCGTCATCGAGGTGAAGTCGACGAACGGGGATACCCACCTGGGCGGCGACAACATCGACCAGCGGATTGTGGACTGGCTGACGGACGAGTTCAAGAAGGAAGAGGGGCTGGATCTGCGCTCCAAGGGCAATGAGATGGCCCTGCAGCGGCTGCGCGACGCGGCGGAGCGCGCGAAGATCGAGCTGTCGACGGCGATCGAGACCGAGATCAATCTGCCGTTCATCACGGCGGACGCAAGCGGTCCGAAGCATCTGGTGAAGAAGCTGACGCGGGCGAAGCTGGAGTCGCTGGTGGAGGACATCATCCAGCGGTCGGTGGAGCCGTGCAAAAAGGCAATGACCGATGCGGGTGTGGACGCGAGCAAGATCAACGAAGTAGTGCTGGTGGGCGGACAGACGCGCATGCCGCGGATCCAGCAACTGGTGAAGGATCTGTTCGGCAAAGAGGGCCACAAGGGGGTGAACCCGGACGAAGTGGTGGCCATCGGGGCCGCGGTGCAGGCGGGGGTGCTGGCGGGCGAGGTGAAGGACCTGCTGCTGCTGGACGTGACGCCGCTGACGCTGTCGATCGAGACGCTGGGCGGGGTAGCGACGCCGATGATTCCGCGCAACACGACCATCCCGACGAAGAAGACGGAGACGTTCTCGACGGCGGCCGACAGCCAGACGGAGGTGGAGGTTCACGTTCTGCAGGGCGAGCGGCCGATGGCGGGGCAGAACCGGACGCTGGGCAAGTTCAAGCTGAGCGGGATTCCGCCGGCGCCGCGGGGCGTACCGCAGATCGAGGTGACGTTCGACATCGACGCCAACGGGATCCTGAACGTGACGGCGAAGGACAACGCGACGGGGAAGGACCAGAAGATCACCATCACGTCGTCTTCGGGGCTGAGCAAGGAAGAAGTGGACCGCATGGCGAAGGAGGCCGAGGCCCACTCCGCGGAGGACAAGCAGAGGCGGGATGAGATCGAGGCGCGGAACCAGCTCGACGGGCTGGTGTACAACATCGAGAAGATGCTGAAGGAGAGCGGCGATAAGGTTTCGGGCAGCGAGAAGTCGGACGTCGAGTCGGCGCTGGCCGAGGCGAAGAAGACGCTCGAAAGCCAGCCCAGCGTGGCGGAAATGAACGCGGCGCGGGAGAAGCTGACGGCGGCCTCGCACAAGCTGGCCGAGGCGATGTACAAGGCCAACACGGCGGGTCCGGGCGGGGGCGTTCCTCCGACCGACGGAGCGGCGGCGGCGGGCGGGACGACCGAGGAGAAGAAAGACGAAGGCGTGATCGACGCGGAGTACGTGGACGTAGATGAGAAGAAGTGACGGCGTTTGCGAGGCGTCTGAGCCTCGCGCCGTCATCCTGAGGAGCGGAGCAACGAAGGATCTCGGGCCAGAAGGGGCGTTCTGCGGAACGCCCCTGACTTTCAGAACGTAAGGAGATCCAGCAATTGCAGTTGAGGAGAAGCGTCCCCATGACGAACACACTTTGGAAATGCGAACAATTGCGGGCGGGACAGATCACCAACCAGGTGATGTTCGACAGCGAGCAGCAGGCCCATCATTTCGTGGACGAGATGCGGCGGGTGGAGCCGGATTTATTCTGGCGGATCGAGCCGGTGGAGGCGCGGCAGGTGTGGAACTGAGCTATAACGTTCAACGTTAAACGTGCTACGATAAGCCGTGATCCGATCCTTTGCGGATGAGAAAACGCGGGAACTATGGCTCACCGGGCAAAGCAGGAAATTTCGAAATATTGCATCGGTGGCAACTCGCAGGCTTCAGGCGGTGGATTTTGCAGCGCGCGTTGAAGATCTTCGGATTCCTTCCGGCAACCGCCCTGAAAAGCTGCGCGGCGATCGTGAGGGGCGATACAGCATCCGTATCAACGATCAGTTTCGGGTCTGCTTTCGCTGGGACGAGGGCCATGCATGGGAAGTTGAAATAACGGATTACCACTGAGGATGACAATGTCCATTCTTCGCAAACCCGGCGAGCACAGCATTCCGATTCATCCCGGGGAGTTCCTCCGGGAGGACTTCATGAAGCCCATGGGCCTCTCGGCAAATGCGCTGGCACTGGCGCTTCGCGTTCCGGTCACCCGGGTGTCGGAAATCGCACGTGAGCGGCGCGGTATTACTGTGGAAACAGCTATGCGTCTGGGCCAATACTTCGGAACCACAACCGATTTCTGGCTCAACATGCAGAAGGCCTGGGAGCTTGCAGTTGCTCAAAAGGAACTTCTACCGCGCATCCGACGGGAAGTGCGCCCGGCATCGCGCGATGCGAGGGCTCGAGAACTGAAACCCGCGGCCAGCGCCTGAGCAAGGAAACCGAACGAAGAAAAATGCCACCGACCCAGCACAAAGATTATTACGCGACGCTCGGCGTGAAGAAGACGGCCACGGCGGAGGAGATCCGCAAGGCCTTCCGCAAGCTGGCGCGGAAGTACCATCCCGACGTCAATCCGGGGAACAAGAAGGCCGAGGAGAAGTTCAAGGAGATCTCGGAAGCCAACGATGTGCTTTCCGACGAGAAGAAGCGGAAGATCTTCGACCAGTTCGGGTTCTACTCGGACCAGATCGACCCGGCGGCGGCGGAAGCGGCGGCGCGGGCGGGGCAGGCGTACGGGCATGCCAGCCCGGGCGGCGGGCGGGGGCAGGGAGTGCCCTTCGATTTCGGCGGTTTCGACTTCTCGGAGGAAGCGCCGGGGCCGGAGGCAGGGGGCGCGGGATGGGGCAATTTCCGCGACATCTTCTCCGGCATGTTCTCGCGGGAGCGGCAGGCGCAGGGGCCGCAGCCGGGCACCGATCTGGAATACCAGGTAAACGTGGATTTCTGGACTGCGATACGCGGGGGGACGGCGCGGCTCGAAATCCAGCGGCAGGAAGTATGCCCGACGTGCCACGGGCGGGCGTCGACGGGGGGCTCGCAGGCCTGTCCGGAGTGCCACGGGTCGGGGCAGGTAACGCAGATGGGCGGGCAGATGAAGTTCAACATCCAGTGCCCGCGCTGCGGGGGCACGGGGAAGGTGGAGAACGCGTGCGCGACGTGCCACGGCGAGGGCGTGGTGTACCGGACGGAGCCGCTGGAGTTCCGGATCAAGCCAGGGACGCGGGACGGGCAGCGGATCCGGCTGGCGGGCAAAGGCAACGCGGGGCTGCAGGGCGGCGCGCCGGGAGATCTGTACCTGGTGATCCGCACGGGGACGCACCCGGTGTTTACGCGGCAGGGCGACGATATTCATATCACGCTGCCGGTGACGGTTTCCGAGGCAGCGCTGGGCAGCCGGATCGAAGTGCCGACCATCGACGGGCGGGCGCAGCTGCGGATTCCGCCGGGCACGCAAAGCGGGCAGAAGCTGCGCATGCGGGAGCGCGGAGTTCCGTCGGCAACGCACGAAGGCACGCGCGGCGATGAGATCGTGACGGTGGAGGTGGCGGTGCCGCAGGTGCGCGATGAGCGGTCGCGGGAGATTCTGCGGGAGCTGGCGAAGCTGAACCCGGAGGACCCGCGGCAGGCGATCTGGGCGAAGGTGTAGGCGTGATCCGGCTGGAAACGGCGCGGCTGGCGCTGCGGGAGATGACGCTGGACGACGCGCAGGCGCTGTTTGCCGTGCTGGGCGATGCGGAGACGATGCGCTGGTATCCGCGGCCGTACACGCTTGAAGAAGTCGAGGGAGGCATCGCCCGGCAGATCGAACGCTATGCGAGCGGGGCGGGCCTGATGGGAATGGTTCTGAAAGAGAGCGGCGCGCTGATCGGGGACTGCGGCGTGGTCTGGCAGGAGCTGGAGGGCGGGCTGGAGCCGGAAGTCGGCTATCACATACACCGGGCCTGCTGGAACCGCGGGCTGGCGACGGAAGCGGCGCTGGCGGTGATGGCGCATGCGTACACGACGCTGGGCTGCGATCATGTGATCTCGCTGATCCGGCCGGAGAATATGGCGTCGCGGAGGGTGGCGGAGAAGAACGGCCTCGCGGTGGATCGCATTGTTTTCTGGCACGGGTTCGAGCACTGCGTGTACCGGCGGAATAAGGAGAGGGAAGCATGACGTCGAAGACGCGGCTGGAACAGGACGAGCAGAGCTACTTCGACAAGCCGGTGGACCTGGACCACCGGCGGGCGAGCCAGCTGCTGAACGCGGTCATGTCGTATGGGCGGCTGATTCTGAGCCGCTACGGGCAACTGGCGCCGCTGGGGTTCGGGATAGACCGCGAAGGCCAGGTGGCGCGGGAGACGCTGGAGATTCCGCGGCTGCCGCGCGATCCGGAGCGGCTATGGAAGCTGCTGACCGAGCACATGGCGACGCGGGTGCGGCGCGGGCAGTTGACGGGGCTGGCGATGGCGGCCAACGTGACGCTGGCAGAGAAGTCGGCGGAGGGATACGCGGACGCGGTGGTGGTTACGATCGAACTGGAGAGCGGGTTCGCGACGCGGGTGACTGTACCGTATCGGATTTACGGCGGGCAGATGCACAACCTGCTGCCCCGGCGGATCGTGCTGGGCGAGGCGGAAGCGGAAGAAGGCGCGAGCCGCTTCTTTGCCCGGGGCAAAGGCTCCCCGGATTTCTGATTGCCGCCCTGGCGCCGCAGTGCATAATGTGAATCGACCATGCCCAGCAAACGGAAATCCAAAGGCGCGTACATGATCTCGGCGGTGGCCGAGATGTACGACATCCATCCGCAGACGCTGCGGCTCTACGAGCGGGAAGGGCTGCTGAAGCCGTCGCGCACGGAGGGCAACACGCGGCTGTACACGGACGAGGACCTGGGGCGGCTGGAGTTCATCCTGAACCTGGCGCGCGACCTGGGGGTGAATATCGC